>JAYUYF010000538.1:0-34640 GCA_043752605.1 Roseiflexaceae bacterium | reverse complement strand
TTCGTCCTCGCGGCTCAGCGGCCAGAGCGTGCTGAGCGGTGCACCGAGATACGCCAGCGGGCGGCGCTCATCGGTGGCGGGGTACCGGCCCTCGGCTTCATATTGGATCGGCAGCAGCAGCGCGGCCAGCCGCGCGTCGAGATCGGGATCCGCACCTGCTGGGGTCAGTTGCTCGTCGAGATACGCCGCGAGCCCGATCGATTCCAATCGCTCCAGGTCTTGTGAGCGCACGCCGTAACTGGCGCGCTGGAGCCAGGCGAAGGTGCCGCCACGTCGTAGAGCATCGGTGGCCGTAGTGGAGCTAGCTATTCCGTCGGGGCCAGGGTGAGCCGCCTTGTTGGGGCGTTGATCCATGGTGCAGGCGGCGGTGGCCAGCGCGCCGCCGCTGAGCAGGGTATGGCGCAGGAACGCGCGTCGGGTGTAGGGCATCGGGTACCTCCGCAGTGTTCGACCTGCATTGAGGATACCCTGCGGCTGTTGCACCGGTTGTGCAGCGTGGTAACAGGATGGGTGGCGTGTGTAACAGCATCGTTACAGGCGCAGCTGGTAGCGGCGGGTCACTCGCCCGGCGGGCCGACCCACCAGTCCAGCAGCTCGTCCCAGGCGATCAGCCCGGCGTCGCCATTCCAATTTGGTGCAGGTGTGAGCTCATCGATTATTTCCCATGGCTGGCCACCATCCGCGCCAATCATCCAGATTGATGCGCGCCCCTCGGGCGTGAGCCGCGCAAACATGAGCACGCTAGCATCAGCCGACCAGCGCGGGTGTTCATCGCGAAATGCCGGGTCGTTGGTGAGTTGGCGCACCTGTGGCGGGTCAGTCAGGGTCGAAATCCAAATCCGGCGCTGACCAAAATCAGCATCGCGTGGCTGAGCAACATACGCGATGCTCGCACCATCGGGGCTACAGCGCGGCGCAAACGCAATCGTCTGATCGTCGGTGAGCAGTGACGCTTGATCACTATACGGATCCACCAGCCGTAATTGTTGCGCTTCCCAGAGCGAGCGGCGCGCCCCGGATGTAACGACCACCGTCGTACGTGCTATGCTGCGCATTGCGGGGCTCTCAAAGGCGACATCGGCGACAGCGCGGGTGGCACCATCGGCGAACGTGAGCAACCGCAACGTCGGCTTCGCCGCGTCGGTATCCAGATCGGCGGCATACCAGAACAACAGCCCTTCCGTGTCTGGCGTCCAGTCCGCAAGCAACAAGCCCTGATCAGTCGGCTGGTCGGCGGCAAACCGCTCAGCGGCCTGTGGCTCATCATCAATGACGATGGTCCAGATGCCATTATAGCTCGACGAATACTCATCACTACCCGTCGAGAGGTCTGGCTGCCAACGCTGAACGGTCAGGGCGATCGCACCACCGTCTGGACGCCAGAGTACCTGGTCGATCTCGCCGCCAGCCACAGCACCTGGCTGATCGACAAATACGACACGCCCTCGTCCACTACTCCCGGTGTTGCCCAGTGCCTCGGCTTCGATCAGCCAGGCACCCGACTGCGTGCGCGAGAGATACGCGAGACGATCTGCGGTGGGCGACCAGGACGCGCCAAAGCTATCCGGCACCCGGCGCGCACTGGTCGCGTCGGCGCGCATCAACCAGACATCATCGTCTTTTGTGAAGGCGATCCACGCGCCCGATGGCGACCAGCGTGGCGCGCGATTACGGCCATCGGTCGTGAGACGCTGCTCCTCACCTTCGGGTAGCGCGCGTACCCAGATATCGCCGCCCTGTACATATGCCAGCGAGCCCCACGAGGTATCGGGCGGTACGCTGGTGGGTTCAGGCAGCGGGGAGACCTGCGATTCAAGCGCGGCGACGCGGGTGGCCAGCGCATCGATGCGCGGGTCGGGCGTCGGGGGCTGCTCGAGCGCCACCGACAATGTGCCGCACCGCACCAACACGAGCGCGACGAGCAACAGCCAGGCTGCGCGACGCATCACAGCGCACCCTGGGTAATCGGCAGGCGAACACTCACAATCGTGCCCTGGTCGATGCGGCTGCGCAATGTACACTGGCCACCGTGGCGCGCGATGATCGCACGCACCAGCGGCAACCCGAGACCACTGCCAGCCACCGCCTGGGTTGCGGGCGCACGATACAAATCCTCCCAGACGTGCGCGCTGTCGGCTTCGGCGATCCCGGGGCCAGTATCGGCCACTTCGATGAGCACCTCGCGCCCGGTTTCAAGCGCGCGAACCTCAATAATATCGCCCGGACGCGTATACTTCAGCGCATTGTCGACGAGATTGTAGAACGCGAGCAAGAGCAGATCGGCATCGGCACGCAGGGCAGGCAGTGACCACGGAACCTGTGGCAGCGTGAACTTGAGCTGGCGCCCTGCAGCATGTGGGTGTTCGACAGCAAGTTGTTCGAGTTCGCCGAGCAAAGCCATCATATCGACCCTGGTCCATTCGAGCGGGCAGGTCTCGAGCTCGGCGAGCTTACGCAGATCGGCTCCCAGCCGCGAAATCCGTTCGACCTGTGCCTCGATCTGCACCGTCGCCGCAGGCGACCATTCGTTCGAACCCACCAGCCCGGCGCGGATGGCCATCAGCGGATTTTTGAGTTCGTGGTCAAGACGTTGTAAGAAGCGCCGCCGATCGACAGCCGCATGGGCGACGACCGCATCGTGCGCGGCCTGCATCATGCGCCGCGCCCGCGCCCGCACGACGACTGCCACGCCGCACGCCAGCGACAGCACGATGCCCAGCAGCGCCACGCCCAACCCAATACCAACCCGCACCAACACCACCCGTTCGGCGCTCGCGGTGAGCACCAACAGCGCGAGCAGCGCCAGAGCCACCACGAGTGGTAACGCCACAACCAGCGCCCAACGCATCAGGCGCGCTCCACCGCAGCAGCGAACCGATACCCCTGGCCAGCGAGCGTCTCGATAAATTGCGGCTGCGTGGCATCTTCGGCGAGCGCGCGCCGTAATTCGGCAATACGTGCATCGACCGCGCGTGTGCCCGAAGGATGTTCCCAGCCCCAGACGGCATCGAGCAAGCGTTCGCGGCTCAACAACTCGTCCGGGTGGGTCATCAGGTAATCGAGCAGGGCAAAGGCTTTGGGCGTGAGCGCAAGTTCTTTGCCAGCGAGCCACGCACGCCGAGCGCTCCGATCGGTCACCAGTGAACCACATCGTAGCCGCTGTGCGACCGCGAGTGGTGATTTGCCGGGGCTAGCGCGGCGCAGCAACGCGCGAATGCGCGCCACGAGCTCGTATGGATCAAACGGCTTGTTGAGATAGTCGTCAGCACCCTCCTCAATCGCCAGCGCACGTTCGGTCGAATTGCCCACCTGTGTAAGAAGAATTACCGGCGTCCAGTCGCCGCTCTGGCGCAACTCACGCAGCGCGGCACGCCCATCGCAACGTGGCATCATCACATCGAGCACGACAAGATCGGGCGCGTGCGCGCGCACCAACTCGACCGCGACGCGACCATCTTCGGCCAGCAACACCGCAAACCCGAGCCGCTCGAGAAATGCGCCAAGGTTCGCGGCAATCACGCGTTCGTCATCGACGAGCAACAACAGTGGCGCGCTGCGGCTCATCGATCTGGTACGCTGTACACGACTTCGTACACCAGGTGTGGCTCGTGTTTTCCTTTGAGCGTGAAGTTACCCACCGAACGCAGCTGATGCGCGGTGGTCTGGCCGGGGAGCAGCGCATCGACCAGACTGTGCGAGACCATAATCTGCCCGGCCATCGCCAGGCCGTTCAGGCGGCTGGCTGTATTGACCACATCGCCGATCACGGTGTAATCCATCCGCTGCTCGGAGCCGATGTTACCGACGATCGCGCGACCATAGCTAATCCCGATCCCCATGCCAATATCACGGTCGAGATCGCGCTGCCAGGTCGTGCGCAATTGCGCCACCGCCAGTTGCAGATCGACCGACGCAGCGATCGCACGGGCGATATCGTCGGCGCGCCGGATCGGGACGCCAAACAACCCGATCACACCATCGCCGAGAAATTTATCGACCGTGCCATCATACTGATGCAGTACGGTGGTCATCGCGGTAAAGTAGCGATTGAGCACCTGATCAACCAGGATGCGCGGGCTGAGGCCTTCGGCGAGCGAGGTGTAGCCACGCAGATCGGTAAACAAGACGACAACCTCGTGCTCGGCGGGTTCACCAAGCGTCGCGCCACCGGCCAGCACTTCCTCGACGACCTGCGGCGAGAGGTAGCGGCGAAAGACGCTGCGCAGCCGCTCCTGTTCGCGGCGTTCGAGCTCGCGGATCGCCGATATATCCTGCAACACCGCGACCCGGCCGAGCAGTGCATCATCGGCGCTGCGCACGGGAGCGGTGCGTACGGTGAAAATTCCCCCGTCGGGCAGCTCAATCTCACCGGTATCCGCACCACTGTTGAGCATCGCAATCAATTGCTGTGGCTCGGTGAGCGGTAGATCACCATCATTGATGTGCAACCGCTCGCGCGCAGCACGATTGGCGAGCAGCAGCTGCAATTGCGGGTCGATCAACAGGATCGGATCGGCCGCACCCGAGAGTACCGCGTTGAGTGTCCCGCGTTCCTGCTCGACCGCCCGGTACAGCCGCGCATTTTCGAGTGCTTGACCAATAATGCCGACCACCGTCTCAAACAGCGGCAGATCATGCTGGCGAAACGACGCGCTGCGGCCGCTGACATCGAGCGCCATCAAGCCAACGCTGCGCCCACCCGTAATCAGTGGCGCGAGCGCCACCGCCTCGACACCGTTCGCCACCAGCACCTGCCATATATCTGCGTGACGGGCGGGTTGGTCGGCGGCTTCGAGCACGACAGCGGCCGCCGAACCATCGAGCAGCCGCATCATACCGGGCAGCAACGCCACAAATGTATCGGGAGCCCCGACGCACGTAATACCGGCATTGGCATCGGCCAGCACACCGCTACGCGAGACCCGGAAGATCGTCGCCATCGCTTCTGCCGCGATACGCACATTCTCGGTCGGGTCGAGTTGCGCGGTGATCGCGATCGACAGATTGTTGACGTGGGTCAATTGACCAACGCGTTGCTGCTCCTCATCAAACAGGCGCGCGTTTTCGAGCGCGATACTGAGTTGCCCCGCGAGCGTCGTAATCAACTGCACATCATTCTCTTCGAACGCACCTGGCTGATGGCTGAGCAGATCGATCACACCATAAATCGATCGTGATGTCACAATCGGCACGGTGAGCTGCGCCCGAACCGGATCGTCGGCCGTGCGTTGCGAACGCGCATCGTATTGCAGATCGCGCACACACACCGCCGCACGATTGCTGATCGCCCAGCCCAGCACACCCGCATCGGCGGGCAGGCGTTCGCCGATCTGCTCGGCACCCACCAGATCGCCTGCCGTCGCACGTACTTCGAGCTGGTCACCTTCGCGCGTCAGCAGGCCAACGTGTGGATACCCAAAGGTATAGTGGATCAGATGCGCCACCAGCCGCATCAGGTGATCGGGCGGCATCAATTCGGTGAGCAAGCGGCTGAGCTGATTGATGCGCTGCAGCTCTTCAGCGCGCCGCTCGATCAGCACCTTCTGCGCTTGCGTCAGCTGAAACAGCTCGGCCTGATCAAGCGCGACCGCGCATTGTGCCGCCACCGAGGTCACCAGATCGAGGTGTTCGTCGGTAAAATAGCCGGGCGTGTGATGCACGAGCGTCAGCACACCTAGCACGCGATCCTCACGCTGCACTGGCACCGCGACGACGCTACGCACCGCGCGCTGGAGCGGCGTGACAGCCACCCAGCGCGGATCATCGCGGGTCTCGGCGATCATCTGTGGCGTGCGCTCACGGAGTACCCAGCCAGCGATCCCGTCGCGCAAAATATCGCTGAGCGCGATCGTGGCGCGGTAACGTGTGCTCGAAAACAGACGCGGCTGAGTATTCGAGACCAGAATAATACTTGCTCGCACCGCGCCAACCGCATCGGCCAGCCGATCGAGAAAGCGCGAGAGCAGCCCATCAAGCTCGAACGTCGTGCCGAGTTCGCGCGTCAGATGCAGCAGCAATTCGCTCTTGCGTTGCTCGGTGCGCAATAAACGCTGGCTGCGCTGGAGACGAAGCATCGCGCGAATGCGCGCCAACAACTCGGAGAACTCGACCGGCTTGACCAGGAACTCATCCGCACCCGCATCGAGCGCGGTGACTTTGCTGCCCTGATCACCCTGCGCCGTCACAAGGATAATGGGCACAAACGGGCGTTTCGGATCGGCCTTGATCGTCTCGGTGATCTGGCGGCCATTCATCCCCGGCAAGTTGAGATCGAGCATGATCAGATCGGGCGTGACCAGATCGAGGAACGCCAGCGCCTCCTCGCCGCTGCCTGCAAGCGATACCCGATAGCCGACGCCCGTGAGCAGGATCTGGAACATGCGCCGGATCGCGGTATCATCATCGACGACAAGAATGTGCGCTGGTTCACTCATAGATCGATTGTACCACGCCTCGTTCGCCGGTTATTGACCACTACGCGGCAGCGCCAGCGCGCCACGCACGCCGCGTACCGCCAGCAGTGCTGGCACAATACACATCAGCGCGCCGCCGATACACAGCGCACCAAAACCGAGCGCCGCCATGACAAACCCGCTGCCAAGGCTGCCGACCGCCGATGCGAGATTGACCGCCACCTCGGCGGCACCCTGCGCTGCGCCGCGCTCCTCGGCGGCGACGGTCTCGGTGAGCAGCGAACTCCCCGCGATGTAGCAGAGATTCCAACCAACACCAACAAGAAATAGTGTGAGCGCGAGCGGCACCAGCTGCGGCGAGAGCGGAGCCGCCAGGCAGCCCAGTGCTAGCAGCGCGCAGCCGATCACAATCGTGGCGCGCTGCCCGATCCGCGCTGCCAGTGCGCCGGTGATAAACGAGACGCCAAACATGCCAAACGTATGCGCCGCGATTACCAGCGAAACCTCGTTTAGCCCGTGATGATTGTGATACATATGCAGCGACGTGACCGTCATCACCATCACCATCACCGCCTGCCCGAGCGTCATCGCCGCCACCGCCGCGCGCACGCCAGGATTGGCCAGGAGCACCTGCCAGGCCGCGTGCTGCGGGATCGCCCGCACGATAGGCGGTGGCGCGGCGGCGGCGAAGCCACGGGCAATAGCGAGCGGATCCGGGCGCAGCAGCGCCATCAGTAACAACGCGGCCATCCCAAACAGCAGCGCACCACCGACCATCGACCCCGAGTACGGGTCAAATCCCAGCCGCTCGGCGACCCCGGCCAGCGGTGCCACCATCGCCGGGCCACCCACCGCACCGATCGTGCCCGCAAACACGACAGTACTGATCGCGCGCCCGCGCCGCGCCGGAGTCTCCGCGTCGGCGGCGGCATAGCGGCTCTGGTCGGTCGCGCCGCGCGCACACCCGATCAGCACCAGCCCGGCCAAGAATACCAGCAACGATTGGGTGTTGATCCCCAGCGCGCCGAGCAGCATGCCAAGCGCTCCAAGCCCAAAGCCCAGTGCCAGACCATTGCGCCGCCCGACGCGCTGCATCAACTGCCCGGCGGGGTACGAGGCAACGGCTGCGCCGAGCAACAGCATCGTGCCTGGCAGCCCGGCGAGCGCATCCGTGCCACCGAGCCGTGCGCCGATGATCGGATTCACCGCCGCATTGGCGATCAGCGAAGCCGATGCCAGACTCTGGACGACAAACAGCGTCGCTGTCAGGCGACGTGCGAGCCGCGGTGTATATGGAATCGCCGCTATGGTTCGAGCAGCAGCCATACAATCCCTTCCAGCGAGCGTTCGGCGCTCCACGCACTGCCGCCGCGCCCGCTGATTTGCCACCAGACATAGCCATCAGCCGCCACCGGGCCGCCACGAATCTCGACCACCTCATCCGCAGCAAAGCTTACGCGTACCGGCGCTGCAAGCGCAGGTTCGGCGCGGCCGCGCAGCGCACGGCCTTCCGTATTGGCGATCCGCACGCGCGCGCCGATTTGCAATCCGGGCGTCGCCACCAGCACGGTTGTCGGTGTGGCCGCAGCCACCGTTGGCACCACCGCCGTCGCTAGCGGCGCGAACGTCGGCCGTGGTGCGAGCGTCGCCAGCGCGATCGTCGGCGCCACAGGTGCCGGGCGACGCAGCGCCCACACCGCCCCGATCGCGATCAGGACAGCCACCAGCGCAGCGATCGCCAGCGGGGCGCGCCACCCCACGCGCCCGCGCTGGAGCGCGCGCCGCGCACTATCATACCCCTGGCGGTAGGGAAAATAATGCTCATAATAGAATGCGTTGAACACATCCGCCTGTGCATCACGCGTGCCCTGCGCCCGCATTTCGTTCATATCCATGCGTGCGCCTCCCGGAGCATCGTGTATCTGGCCGCGCGATCACAGCGCGCGCAGCAGGCGAATTACCCGAGAACGAGATCGTCGCGACCGAGTTCATGCAGCAGCCGCGGATACATTTCGTACATCGGCTCGACGGCCGGCAGCAATTTCAGAATTTTGGGAATCGGCCCCCTGGCCACAATCTGGCGGCGGGCGAGTGCGGCCATCAGGTTGACTTTACCGTGCCAGAACTGGTGTGCCACATCGGCCTTCATGCTCATTTCAATATCGGGCTTGAGATCCGGCTGCTCGCCCCACAAGACATCAAAAAAACCGCCCGGCTGGGTCGGCGCGGCAGCGGCGTTGATCGTCACCACCGCGGCAGGTTCATCGTAGCGAAACTGGATCACCAGATTGCTATCTTTAATCTTCGGCGCGACGCGCGGATCGGCCTTGGCTTCATCGTAGAGCTTGCCCATACAGTAATACAGGTCATCGTAGCTGCTGAAGACCGCCATTAGCCGCTCCTTTTACTCTGTTGCGAACACACCGCCAAACGATTATAGCACAGCAGTTCTCACAGTCGCGGTGGCACCACGCCCACCTGCCCCTGATATTTGCCCGCCTTATCCGCGTACGACGTCATGCATTGCTCATCGCTCTCGAGGAACAACACCTGCGCGATCCCTTCGTTGGCGTAGACGCGTGCCGGCAACTGCGTCGTGTTGCTCACCTCAATCGTCACATAGCCTTCCCAGGCAGGTTCCAGAGGTGTCACGTTTACGATCAGGCCACAATTTTTCACGAAGACGCCAGCTTCGAGGGCAAAATTGCCTGCTTCTGGTACGGTGAGGCAATATACATCGTGTGAGCCTGGAATTGCGCGAACCGACACGACTTTGTGATTAAGTGCTTTCGTACCGCGAAACTCATCGATAACTTGCGGAAATCTTCGGAAGACAGATCGGTCACATTCCAACAGTCGCGCTGTACCTCGAATGGAACCCGTTTTGTCAAGCGCTGCACGTACCTGGTCGGCGTCGATCTCACTTCGTATATTTATTGCACGCGCAATCTCACGCTGGCGCTCACGGCGCGGCAAATCACTCTGCTCCCAAACACTTCGTGAAAATTCCGCGCGTTCAGCACGTTGATCCTCATTTTCCCAGTACACCTGCTGTCGTTCACGTTGTGCATCGCGATTCTTCGTATCACTCCAGTAGGTAACTCGTTGCGAAATGAGCTGTTCACGAATATTCGCATAGCGAGGTTCTTCCCAGAATGCTCGCACCCGTGCGCGCTGAGCCGCCGACATCCTCGCTATCCAATCTTCATCGACACTCAACCGCTCGAATGCTGCACGGATCGACTCGCCGTGCTCTATCGGATTAAAGTCATCGCTATCATAATATTCGCGATTATGATAGCGTGCATGATCACTCTCGTTCATACGGATCAGGTTCGTCGGGCTATTGTTTCGACGATTGTGGTCGATATGATGTCGGTCGGTATCAGGAGCATCGATATATAGTTCAGCACGCACATTCCACTCATCTGCAAGGCGATGTGTTGGCTCATAGTAGCCGATAATCGGCTGATACACCATCTCGTAGCCACGAAACACATCGCGATAGAGCGGCATCAGCGACGCTCCCGGTCGAAGCGCGGCCGCCTGCACCAATCGACCGTCGCGGCCGACGAACTCGTGATCGGGCGTCGCGCGAATCGTCTCGCCGTTGTCGAGTTCGATTTCGAGCAGACTATCCCGACCAACAAGGCGCGGCGCATCAAGCAACGTGACAATCACCCGCCCGTGTTGGCCAATGCTGTAGCCCCAGAAGTGCTCACCACGCGACGCACGTTCAGCCATATCGGCAAACGCAACCGATGTACCATCGACCAGTGCAACCCGTGTGTCACCGCTGAAACAGCGCGCATAGGTGCTCTTTCCGAGCACAATGCACAAGACATTGCGCGGGATGCGGAAGTACTCGATTGACCGCCCGAGTGCAAACGAATTCGGCGGGATATCGATATATGGCGCATTGAAATCGACAAATGAGCGATTATCGAATTGCTTTGGGTCAACGAGGGTATTGTAAATGTTGGTAAAAACCTTGAATTCGTCGGCGATCCGCATATCATAACCATACGATGACAGGCCATACGAAATTTGCCCGCCGCGTACCTGATCGGCCACAAACGGCTCGATCATGCCGTGCTCGGTGGCCATCTGCTGGATCCAGCGATCTGCCTTGATACTCATGGCGCTTTCTCCGTCTGTAGAAGATCGATCACCGCCTGCGCACAGCCCCACGAGAGCGTGACACCCGCGCCGCCGTGGCCGTAATTGTGGATCACCACGCCACCCGCGCGCTGCTCGCGTTCGAGCCGGATGGCGGGGCGGCCGGGCCGCAGGCCGACGCGATGCTCGATAATCGCGGCATCGCGCAGCCGTGGCTCCAGTGCGATACAGCGCGCCAGAATCGCAGCGGCCGTCGCCGGGTCTGGCTCCATCGTGGCGTCACCCGATTGCGCAGTGCCACCCAGCACAATATCATCGATGCGCGGGATGATATACACAATGCCGGCCGGGTTGTTGTCGTCGAGGAAGAATTCTTCAAGACCGACCTGCGCGACGCGGATGACCTGGCCACGGATCGGCGTCAGCGTGGCATCGCCCACAAGCATACGCGCGCCCAGCCCGGCACAATCGACGACCAGATCATACTCTGCCAGGCACGCATCGAGATCAGTGATATCCTGCACGACAATCTGGCCGCCAAGCGTGGTGACACGCGCTGCGAGCCACGGCAGATAGCGCAGCATATCGATGATTGGGGTCGAGTATGCGAAACCATCAACATAACCCGCGGGCAGCTCTGCAGGTGTCGCACGCCGCCAGTCGGGCACCGCCGCGCGCCACCACGGATCGGGTTCGGGTGCGTGAAAGAGCTCGCGGCCGCGGCGCAGCACGATCCCGGTCGCCGAATCTGGTATCAGGCGCACCAGCTCGGCGTAGGTCGTCGCACCCCAGGCGCTGACAAGATGCTGCGGGTAGGCTTTGTACGGATACCAGATCGCGGCCGCCACCGACGAAACAATCGCGCGGCCCTGTGCGGCGGCGGCGATCGTCACCTGATGGCTTGCCTCCAGTAGCCGGATGGCGGTGGTGAGCCCCGAGACCCCGGCGCCGATCACCAGTGTGCGCATGGATGTGTCCTTGTGTGCTTGGCAGGCGATATGCTCGCGTGCTAGTATGCGGCAGGTGCGCCGATGTCGCAAGAATTGAACGAGGACACAGACATGTTTCGTCGGCTATGTATCGCGGTGGTGATGGTGTATGTAAGCGGGCTTGGTGCGCTGACGCTACTCTGGGGATTGGGAGCGGATCGATTCTGGTGGCTGGCGCTGCTCAACATGTTTGGCACCTGGCTATTTGTGCCAGCCGCGCTGGTGCCACTGGCCGCGCTGCTGCTGCGCTCGCGCTGGCTGGCGGCGGGTGCGGCGATCGGATTACTGTGGTTTCTGGTTGGTGCATTACCTGGCTTGCTGCCACAATCAGGTGCGGCGGCGCGCCTGGAGACGCAGACGCTGCGGGTCGTCAGCGCCAATATTTTATACAGCAACCGCACGCCAGATGAAACTGCGGCGGCGATCGTCGCGCTGAATGCCGACATTCTGGCGATACAGGAGCTTGCACCAGATGGTGCGGCCGCGCTCAACGCGGCGTTGGGAACTACATTACCCTACCGCTTCGAACTGGCGACATACGGTGCGAGTGGTTTTGGCATCTACAGTCGCTATCCAATCACGATCGAATCCTCGCCAGTTGGCGTGCGCCTGTTGCAAGCCCAGATCGATGTCAACGGCCAGCCGATCACGTTGTTCAATGTGCATCCCACCGTACCATCGTTCTCACGCGGTCGTTTTACCCCCCGCATGAGCACGCGGGCGCGCGATAGCGAGTTGACGGCGCTGCTGCGCGTGCTTGACGCGACGCAGGGCATGGTGATCGTTGCGGGCGATCTGAACACCGCCGAGCGCGAACCGCAACTCGCACGGTTTCGCACACGGCTCACGGATACATTCCGTGCGACAAACATCGGGCCGGGCTTTAGCTTCCCAAACCCGGGAGCTACGCGCAATTACCCGGTACCGCTGATCCGGCTCGATTATATCTGGACGAGCCCGGCGATCATCCCAACGTCTGCGGCGGTGCATTGCGAGCGCGTCGGCACCGATCACTGCTGGACGCACGCCGATCTGGTGTTGCCCGGCGCGGTGCAGGCAGGGCGGTAGAGGCCCATGAATCGTCTGTAGAGGCGGAACATATTGCCAGGCAACGCACGGCGTGTCAATCGGGTAGGGCAGTGGTACAATAGTGGTAGCTGTATCGCTGAGAAACCTATATGGATGATATTGTTCTCGACTCGCTTGAACTACACAACTACCGCGGATTTCGCCACCTTGTGGTCGAACAGCTTGGCCGAGTCAATCTGATCGTGGGCAAGAACAATGTTGGCAAGACAAGTCTGCTCGAAGCAATTGAGTTGTATGTAAGCCAGGAAGGATCGAATTCGTCGGTTCCGGTCGATCAAGTCACGGTTCGCCGCGACGAAGAATTCCCCGACTGGCGTTCAGTGCAATGTCGCGGTGTCCCTGCTCAATCACCTGTCGAGATTGGGCCACACAAGGGTATTCCGTTTGATGCAGATGGCGATATTTACGTGCGCCCGGCGAAGAAAATGCTGCGGCTCTGGTCTGCCCATCCAGCGTGGAACGGTTCGCCGCTGGTTACCATTCATGCTGGTGGTCTCAGCACCGACCGACTCATCGCCTTCTGGGATAAAATTGCGGTCTCAATCTACGAAGAGCAGGTCATCAACGCACTGCGCATCATCGAACCGCGCGTCGAGCGCGTTGCCATCGCAGTGGTCGAGAATGGTCAGCGTCGCGGTAAGCGTAGTCCAAAGGTTCGGCTCCAGGGCGATACGTTTCCGGTTGCCCTGCGTTCGCTTGGCGAAGGCATGGTGCGGTTGTTTGGCCTGGCGTTGGCACTCGTCAATGTACCGGGCGGTGTATTACTTGTCGACGAGATCGAGAATGGGTTTCACTATTCGGTGCAACCAGATGTCTGGAAGCTCATCTTCTATCTCGCGAGCGAACTCAACATTCAGGTGTTCGCAACCACCCACAGTCAGGATTGTGTGCGCGCGTTCCAGGAAGCAGCGACCGCACACCCGCAGGTAGGTGTGCTGGTGCGGCTTGGCCATCGCAAAGGCGACGTAGTGGCGTCGATCTACGATGAAGAGGATCTTACTGCTGCCGTCGAAGAAGCGGTCGAGGTGCGCTAGTGGCTCGATCGGTGCTCTGTGTTGAAGGTCGTGGTGACGAAGTCGTTCTGCAAAGTCTGATAGAACACTATCAGCCTGTGCTTCCAGATGTGACTATCGAGCGCCGGGATGGCAAAGACGGTGTGCTCAAAACACTGCGCGCACAGTTGCCGATACGAGATGATAAGCAGTATACGGCTATCGGCATAATCATCGATGCCGACGATGATCTGGCCAATACGTGGACGCGTTGCTGCGATACTCTTCGCCGCAATGGGTACGATGCGCTGCCGGGCACTCCCGATCCAATAGGAACGATCCTTTCCGCTTCCGAGCGACCGACGGTCGGGTTCTGGTTGATGCCAGACAACCAGAATATTGGGCGCTTGAACAATTTATCGGGGCGCTGGTGCCAAATGAAGATATTCTCTGGGGCCACGCCGCGACGACACTGGACGCATTGCCCGAGAAGCGATTTGCGCCGAAAGACCGTCAGAAGGCGCACGTACATATCTGGCTTGCCTGGTAAGACGAGCCAGGTCTTCAGGTTGGTGTCCCTGCTCAGCGCTACCTCAACCGTAATGCGACAGCCGCACGCACACTCATCGCGTTTCTCGCCCGGTTGTTTTCAGCGTAACCCAATATTGAGCCTGTACACGCCCCTACACACGCCACAAATCCTCGCGGCACACGGCGTGCGTAGCTTGGTGTATGACACACGACACCGTCTCGGTCTGGATCACCGCCGACCAACTGCTGCGCAACCACCCGGCGCTCGCCGCCGCTGAGGCAGCGGTGAGCCGCGCGAATATCCGCGTGGTGCTGCTCGAAAGCCACACGCGGCTCACCCAACACTGGTATCAGCGCAAAAAACTGGTGCTGCTCCTGAGCGCGCTCAGGCATTATGCCGATGATCTGCGCGGCGCGGGATACGTCGTCGATCACCGCGAAGTCAATGGTTTTGCCGATGGTCTGCGCGAACACCTGGCGCAGACAGGTTCGACGCGACTCGTGGTGATGGCTTCGGCCGAATATGCCCAGTGGCAATTGCAGCAATCGCTGGTAGACGCGCTCGCGCTGCCGGTCGAGATTCTGCCAAACACGCAATTTCTTGTCGGCAGCTTTGATCCGATTCCCAATCCGACGCCCGGCAAGCGCTATGTGATGGAAAACTTTTACCGCGCGATGCGCCGCGAATTTGGCGTGTTGCTCGATAGCCGGGGCGAGCCCGAAGGTGGCCGCTGGAATTTTGACGCCGAAAACCGCAAGCCGCTGCCAAAACAGCTTGATCCCCCTGCACCGCCGATCTTTGCACCTGATGCAGCCACGCAGGCGGTCATGGCGAAGGTGGATGCGCTGCCCGATATGATCGGCTCAACCGCCGACTTTGCCTACGCGGTGACGCACGCGCAGGCCGCGCACGCGCTGGATCAGTTTATTACCGAGCGTCTGCCGCTGTTTGGCGATTACGAAGACGCGATGCGCGCTGACAATGCCACGCTGTATCATTCAATCCTCTCGCCGTATTTGAATATTGGCCTGCTCGAACCGCTCCAGCTGATCCGCGCCGCCGAAGCTGCCTACCGCGCCGGTCATGCGCCGCTCAACGCCGTCGAAGGATTTGTGCGCCAGATCATCGGCTGGCGCGAGTTTATGTACTGGCAATACTGGCGGCTGATGCCCGATTTGTTGCGCGCCAACGCCTGGCAGGCGACGCAGCCGCTACCCGAGTTCTTCTGGGATGGCCAGACCGATATGCGCTGTATGCAGCACGTCATTACGCGCGCGATCGACACCGGCTACAGCCATCATATCGAGCGGCTGATGATTGTCTCCAATTTTTGCACGCTGGCGGGCATCACGCCTGGCGAAGTCAACAACTGGTTTCTGGCGTGCTACATCGACGCTTACGATTGGGTGATGCCACCAAATGTGATCGGAATGGGGCTCAACGCCGACGGCGGCATCATCGGTACCAAGCCGTACATCGCCTCGGCCGCCTATATCAACCGTATGAGCGATTACTGCGGCGGCTGCCGCTTCAACCATAAACAGCGCAGCGGGGCCGATGCCTGCCCGTTCAATGTGCTGTACTGGAACTTTTTGCTGACGCACGAAACGCAGCTGCGTGCCAACCCGCGCTTTGGCCCGGCCGTGCTTGGCCTGCGCCGGATCGAATCAGACGAGCGCGCGGCAATCCGCGCCGACGCGGCCCGGTTGTTGGAGGAATATCGTGCGCGGCGTTAAAAAAGAACATCTGCCAGAGAAGATCTGCGCCGCATGTGGTCGGCCGTTCACCTGGCGCAAGAGCATGGCCAAAAACTGGGATGAGGTGAAATATTGCAGCGATGCGTGTCGTAAATTTAAAAACAGCGGCGGCAAACGACCGTAGGGACGCAGCATGCTGCGTCCCGACGAGATCCGCTCCCGCCGCCGTGTACGGACGCAGCATGCTGCGTCCCGACGAGATCATACCCAATTGGAGATCAATTCAATGACCAACGACATGCGCCGCGAGTTCGCCGACCGCGAAGATCTGGCATCTTACATCCGCGAACAATTCCCCGTTGCCGCACAGGTTGACCCAGCCATCAGTACAATCATCGGCGGGCGTGCTGCGGCCGAAGAGAAGCTCAGCGCCGTTGAGCCACGGCAATACGCCGCATCGCGCAACCACATCGGCGGGGCAATTACTCGGCTCTCGCCCTACATCCGCCACGGTGTCCTCAGCCTCGCTGAGGTGCGTGATCACGTTCTCACCCGTGTGCGCCGCCCGGACGACGCCCGCAAGTTTGTGAATGAACTCGGCTGGCGCGATTACTGGCAGCGGCTGTATGCCCAGCTTGGCAACGGCATCTGGCACGATCGTGAGCCGTACAAGACCGGCTTCGCCGCGCGGGAGTACGCCGATGACCTGCCGCATGACGTGCGCAACGGCACGACCGGGCTGGCCTGCATGGACGGGTTCGCCGCCGAATTGCACAACAATGGTTATCTGCACAATCATATGCGGCTGTGGCTGGCGGCGTATATCGTCCACTGGCGGCGCGTCAGATGGCAGGCGGGGGCGCGCTGGTTTTTGCAGCATCTGCTCGATGGTGACCCGGCAAGCAACAATCTCTCGTGGCAATGGGTTGCCAGCACCTTTAGCCACAAACCGTACTTCTTCAACCGCGATAATCTTGAGCGCTACACCGATGCTGTCTACTGCCGCGCGTGTCCACTGGCAAAAAACTGCCCACTCGATGCGAGCTACGAGGTGCTCGAAGACGATCTGTTTCCGCACAAGCCCGCAAATAATCAAGACGATCGCGGCCAGCGCCGCTAGCAACTGGCACGTATCTTGCTCCAAAATACATTGGGTTAGAGACCCAGTGAAGAGAGGAGATCTCAATGGATCAGCAAGAGCATTTGGATACGACGATCGAGGCGCTCAGCGGCGATCTCACCAAGATCAAGCCAGCCGATGCACTCGAGGTTATCAGCACCTGGCGCCGCGCGCTCGGCCAGAGCAGCGATGCGGCGCTGACGGAAGTCAGTGAGACGCTTGGCGAATTGCGCAATGCGCTCGATAACAAGTCGCTTGATGGCAAGAAGATTGGTGGCATCCTCAGCCGCCTCGGCGAGCAGACCAGCGCCTGCGCGAAAGCGGCCGATGCGGCCTACAGCGCCAAACTCACGCAGCTTGGCAACGCGCTCAGCAAAGTCGGCAAGACGCTGGGTTGATCACCTGTACAGGCAAAACAATCGCCCCGGTGGTATGTCACCGGGGCGATTGTTTTGCCCGACACTGCTACCCTGCATGTATCTTGCCACACGACGCGCTACAACCCCACCTCAACCCCGATCCCCATCCGCATGGCCTCGGCAAGCGCAACATGCCCGACTGCAACATCCTGCACCGCATTCCCTACCGATTTGAAAAAGGTGATTTCGTCGGCCGTGCTGCGCCCGGGTACACGTCCGGCGATGATCGCGCCTAACTCGACCGTGCGTGTCTCGTCGATCAGACCCGCCGCGCGCGCGGCTATTAGATCACCCGCTTCGTGCCAGGCAGCTATGTGTTGATCGACAGCAACGCGCGCGCGCCCGATCGTGGCGGCGGGCACCTCGGCCATCGCGGGTGTAAAGCTGCCGACACCACTGATATGAGTCCCCGGTCGTACATCGGCATCAGCGAAGACCGGCGTTGCGGATGACGTGGCACAACACACGATGTCGGCCTCAGCGAGCGCGGCGCGCGCCGATGTTGCTATCCGTACATCGCCGCCGATCCCACGTGCGACGAGCGTCGCACGCAGGATCTCGGCGCGGGCGGTGCCACGGTTGACGATCAGCACCCGCTCGATTGGCCGCACCGCGCAGACCGCTTCGACCTGATGCGCTGCCTGCGCGCCTGCGCCGATGATCGCCAGCACCTGCGCATCGGCACGCGCCATGTACTGCGCCGAGACACCGGATGCAGCACCCGTGCGCAGGGCGGTCAGATAGCGGCCATCGAGCATCGCCAGCGGCCGCCCGGTCGCCGCTTCGATGAGGACCACTAGCGCGTGGATCACCGGCAGCCCCTGCGACGCATTGTGCGGGAAGACCGAGACCACTTTCATGCCCAGTTCGCCGCTCTCACCGAGGAGTGCCGGCATAAAGAAACTATGCGATGCATACTGCTCCTGCGCCACATCCGTACGGAGCGGCACCTGCGCGGTGCCACGCGCTAGCTGCGCAAATGCCACCGCCACCGCTCGCACCGCCAGCTCCATCGGCACCACGCGCCGCACATCATCCGCGGTCAAAATTCGCATCATTGCCCTCACAAACTGAGCACCCGTGTGCGCGACAGAACATGGTATCCTGTCAGTATAGCAGGATGAGGGAAAACGACTGTGAATGACCCGGCAACAAACGAGAGTGCGACACGCCGCTATCTCACCGATCTGTTATCGCGATTTTTGCGCCCGAATCTTACGCAGATCGACCCGTTGTTATTCGTCGGCGGGCAATTTCGTGCGGATGAGTGGCCAACAATTGCCGCGCTGGGCGTGCGTGCGGTCTTGAGTATGCAAGCTGAAAACGTCGACCGTTTCAGCGGCACGCCACCCGATCGTACGCTGCGCGTAGCAGTGATCGATTATCACGCACCCACAATCGAGCAGTTGCACGTAGCAGCAGCGTTTGGTACTGCCGCACGGCGCGATGGCCTGCCGCTGTTTGTACATTGCCGCGCGGGCGTCGGGCGTGCGCCGATCGCTGCTGCTGCGTGCTTGGTGGCCGAGGGCCACACACCCGCCCAGGCGATCAGGCTGATTGCGCGTGCGCGTACGATCGTGATGCCAAACACCGAACAACTCACCGCCCTGCATGCATACGCTGCCAGCCGATGATGCCATCGCCCTGTAGCCCCCGTAGCCTGCCACGGGGGCCTACGTGGCTACGGCGCTATCCGTGCTATAATACGCGGAGCTAGCTGGAAGAGCAATGCAACATGGGAGATGTCTGGTGAAGGTTACGACGGAAAAAAAGCCCGGCAGTATCGTTGCCCTAACGGTAGAGATTCCGCGTGAGCAGGTCGAAAAAGGTCTTGATCGTGCATCACGTCGGCTCTCCGATAAGCATACCATCCCTGGTTTTCGCAAAGGCAAAGCGCCACGCTTTATTATCGAAAACTATTTTGGCCGCGCGGCAATTCTTGAAGAAGCGATGGATGATCTGATCAATCGATCATTTCGTGCCGCGCTTGAGCAGGAAAAGCTTGAGCCACTGGCGCAGGCAAATATTACCACAGTCAATCTTGACGAAGAGCCCTATCATTTTATCGTCGAAGTACAGGTCGAGCCCGAGATCGAAGTTCCCGATTATCAATCGATCCGGATCGCAAATGAGCCTGTCGCCGTGACGGACGAGATGCTCGATGCCGCGATGGAAAGTCGCCGTGAGCGCCATGTGGTATTGCGCGAGCCTGAAGAGCCGCGCGCGGCACAGGTCGGCGATCAACTCACCGTACTGCTCGAAGCTTCGGTCAACGGTGAGCCGCTCGACGATCGCGAGCCGGGCACGCCGCCCGCCCCGTCGACACTGGTGCTGGAGTCCGAGCGGCTCGCACCCGGTTTGTTCGAAGGGCTGGTTGGCGCACAGATCGATCAAACGATCGCGGTTGTCTCGCAGATGCCCGATGATCATAACAACGATGAAGTCGCGGGGAAGACCGTCGATTTCGTTGTGACGGTTCAGAAGATCGAGGAGCGCCTGCTGCCCGATTTTGACGAACTGCCGACGCTCGAAGAATTCGAGGGCACGCTTGACGAGTTGCGCACCAAGACCCACGAAGACCTGGTCAAGGCTGCCAACGACACTGCCGAAACAAAAGTCATCGATGGTTTTGTCGAGCAACTGGTCGGTCAGACGTCATTTGATCTGCCGGCCGCGTTGATCGAGCGCGAGGCCAGCCGCCTGCTCCAGCAGCGCGAATCAGAATATGCGCGCTACGGTATTACACCTGAGCAGATCTACGAGATGCAGGGCCGTACCCGCGATGATGCCGTCGCTGAGATCTTGCCGCAAGGTGAAGAGCGACTCAAGGTTAATCTGGTGATGCGCGAACTGCTGCGGCGCGAGGGTATCGCGCTTGGTGCCGAAGAACTCAACGCTGAAGTTGACCGGCTCGTCGAAGGCTACGATGAAGCGATGCGCGAGCGCGCCCGTGAGATGCTTTCGGGCCAATTGATCGATAGTGTCGCCAGTTCGGTGATCGATCGCAAGTTGCGCGAGCGAATCCTGCAACTCGCGACCGGGACGGTGCCGATCGCCGTCGAGTCAGTGGGGGAGGTTGGCGGCGGCGTGGCTCTGGAATGATGAGGAAAGAGGAGCGCATGAAGGCACAGCTTGAATTTGACGCGCGCTGGATCTCGGGGCCGCAGGCGCTGGTACCATACGTTGTCGAGACCACCAGCCGTGGTGAGCGCGGGATGGATATTTATTCACGGCTGCTCAAAGAGCGAATTGTGATGCTCAGCACGCCGATCGAAGATCAGATCGCCAATTTGATCGTCGCGCAGTTGCTGTTTCTCGAGCACGAAGACCCCGAACGCGAGATCCGGCTGTATATCAATAGTCCGGGTGGCTCGATCACGGCCGGTCTGGCAATTTATGACACGATGCGGCTGATCCGCCCCGATGTGGCGACGGTCTGCCTCGGTATGGCGGGTAGTATGGCCACGCCGATCCTCGCTGGCGGTGCCAAGGGCAAACGCTACAGCCTGCCACATTCGACAGTTCATATGCATCCGGCCGGTGGCGGCGCGCGCGGCTATGCCCCCGATGTCGAGATCATGGCGCGTGAGATGTTGCGCGAGCAGCAAATCATTCGTGAGTTGCTCGCAAAAGATACCGGCCAGCCGATCGAACGCATTTCGCGCGATTTTGACCGCGACATGTTTATGGATCCGACACAGGCCAAAGAATATGGCATCATCGATGAAATCCTGACTCGCGATGATGTCGGCACGATTTAGGTCGTTTGGTTCGATCAGCTATTTCCAGGTTCGTAGCGGGGCGGCCAGCGGTGGTCGCCCTCGTTTGCACCACACAGCCGGTGATAAGCCCCGGGTACAATCGATGGAGTTTGCATGACACGCTCGCGTAGCAGCGGCCATAGCAATCGCGGGAGTAGCTATACCTGCTCGTTCTGCGGTCGTGGTCAGGAAGAGGTTCAGCGCCTGATCGCCGGACCTGGCACCGTCTTTATCTGCGATGAATGCGTGGCGCTCTGCGGGGCGATCATCGCCGAAGAGACCGCCGCCAAGGCACCGCCGCCAAAGCGCACCGCCCCGCTTGGCCCGTCTCGCCTGCCCGTCCCCCGGCGGCTTAAGGAGCGGCTCGATCAGTATGTGATCGGCCAGGATCGCGCCAAAATTGTCCTCTCGGTCGCGGTCTACAATCACTACAAACGGCTACGCGCCAATTATGCCGTCGAAGATGTCGAGATCGGCAAGAGCAACGTGTTGCTGATCGGCCCGACTGGCAGCGGCAAGACGTTGCTGGCGCAGACACTCGCCAAGGTGCTCGATGTGCCATTTGCGATAGCCGATGCCACCGCGCTCACTGAGGCCGGATATGTTGGCGAGGATGTCGAGAATATTTTGCTGCGCCTCATCCAGGCCGCCGATGGCGATATCGAGCGCGCACAGACCGGCATTATCTATATCGATGAGATCGATAAGATTACGCGCAAAAGCGACAATCCATCGATTACGCGTGATGTCTCGGGCGAAGGTGTGCAGCAGGCGCTGCTCAAGATCCTCGAAGGCTGCAATGCCCACGTGCCACCACTGCCCGGCCGTAAGCACCCGCAGCAGGAGTATATCTCGTTCGATACCTCGCACGTGTTGTTTATCTGCGGCGGTGCGTTCGAAGGCCTTGAGAAGGTCATCGGGCAGCGGGTTGGCAAGGGGCGCACGATTGGCTTCCAGAGCGATGCCGCAGGCGACGCCGCAGCCCCGATCAACGAGCGCGCGCTGATCACGCAGTGTACGCCAGACGATCTGCTGCGCTACGGCTTTATCCCCGAGTTTATCGGCCGTCTGCCGGTTACGGTCGCGCTCGAGCCGCTCGACCGATCGGCGATGCTCCGAATCTTGACCGAGCCGCGGAACGCGATCATCCGTCAGTACCAGAAAATGCTCGAGATCGATAACGTCGAACTCGAAGTCACGGATGATGCGCTCGAGGCGATTGCCGACAAAGCGCTGGCCGCCCGCACCGGCGCGCGCGCGCTACGTACGATCGTCGAGGAAGTGCTGCTCGATGTGATGTACGATATTCCGTCGCACGATCACATCGGGCGTTGTATTATCAACGCCGAGGTGGTTCACGGCCGTGGTCATCCGATCACCGTGCCACGCACCACGGATCGCGCCATCAGCCGCCGCCGCATACCTGAAGCTGGCTAAGATCGCCGCGCGTCGTACTTTACGGCGCGTCGGTTCGATCGTATACTGACTTGAACCGTACGAGTCCTGGTGGTATGCATGCGACTAATTCGAAGAACGTCCGACCGCTCGATCGAAGAACAGAGCGCGCCACGCCGTATTCTCATCGCCGATGATGATCCGTCGATCGCGGCGCTCATCCAGTTTACGCTCAAAGATCCACGCTACGAGATCATCGCTGTCAAAAACGGCCTCGAGGCATTAAAAGCCTTTGAGGAGCAATCGTTTGATCTGGTGATGCTCGATGTGATGATGCCGTACGTCGATGGCTTCGAGGCCTGCGAACGCATTCGGGCACGCTCTGATGTGCCAATCATCATCATCACCTCGCGCGATGGCACGGATGATGTTGTCCACGGTTTTGAGCTCGGCGCAGACGATTACATCAACAAGCCGTTTCGCACCGCCGAGCTGCTCGCACGCGTCGAGTCGATCCTGCGGCGCGTTGAAGGCTACAAACATCGTACTGCGCCGCCGATTGTGCGCGTCGGCGAACTTGAGATTGACGAGCCGCGTCACCGCGTGCTGGTGCGCGGTAAAGAAATCAACCTCACGCCGATGGAGTTCGAGTTGCTCTATTTTCTCGCCGCAAACTCGGGCCATGTCTTCGACCGCGAGACGCTGTTTCGCGAGGTCTGGGGCTACGATTACGTCGGCGAGACCAATCTCGTCGATGTCTGCGTGCGCCGCCTGCGCGAGAAGGTCGAGATAGAGCCATCCAAACCGCGCATCATCGTCACAGTTCGCGGCGTGGGCTATAAGCTTTCCGAGAACTGATGCTGATGTCAGAGGTTATCACACTACCACTCCCCGAGACGACCACCTCGCCTACGACCGACTATCGGGTGATGCCCGAAGCCGATCTCGATCGGCCATACCGTGTTATCATCGAGAATGACGACACGACGCCGATGGAGTTTGTGGTAACTGTCTTACGGGTTATCTTCGTGCGATCGAATGAGCAGGCGGTCGCGATCATGCGCGAAGCCCACACCGCAGGCCGCGCGCTGGTCGTCATGCTGCCGCTACGCGAAGCGCAGGATCGTGTCTACGACGCGCACAGCCAGGCGCGCGCGGCGGGGTATCCGCTCAGTTTTTATCTTGAACCGGCTGATTGAGGAGTGAGGAACCAATGCAGATAGGGATCACCGGGCTCGGTCGCATGGGAGCTAATATGGCGCGCCGCTGGCTACGTGGCGGACACCAGGTCGTTGTCCACAACCGCAGCCGTGGACCTGTGGATGAACTGGTTGCCGATGGCGCGCAGGGTACCGGTACGCTCGAAGAACTGGTGGCCGCGCTCGAAGTACCGCGCGCGGTGTGGGTCATGCTACCAGCCGGCGATGTGACGCAGCAGGCGATTGATACACTGGCCACGCTGCTGAGCCCGGGCGATGTAATCATCGACAGCGGCAACACCAATTACCACGATGACCAGCGCCGCGCGATCACGCTCGCCGCCCAGGGTATCGGCTACGTGGATCAGGGAACGTCAGGCGGAATCTGGGGCCTCGAGCTGGGGTATTGTCTGATGGTTGGTGGCGACGACACATATGTCAAGCGGCTTGAACCGGCATTCATCACGCTCGCACCAGAAGATGGCTATCTACACTGCGGGCCGGTCGGCAGCGGGCATTATGTCAAAATGGTACACAATGGTGTCGAGTATGGCATGATGCAGGCGTATGCCGAGGGCTTCCAGATCATGGCGAGCAAAACGGAATTTGGCCTCGACATGCACAAAATCGCCGCCGTCTGGAATCACGGCAGTGTCGTGCGTTCGTGGCTGCTCGAGCTGGCCGAAGAGGCGTTTGCACAGGATCCCAAGCTTGATCAGATCAAGGGTTTTGTACAGGATAGTGGCGAGGGGCGTTGGACGATCCAGGAGGCGATCGACCTCGATGTCCCCGCGCCGGTGATCACCGCATCGCTGTTCGAGCGCTTTCATTCGCGCCAGGATGATTCGTACGGTGCACGTGTACTCGCCGCGCTGCGCAAGGGGTTTGGCGGCCACGCGGTCAAAAAGGCCGAATAACACGTAGGAGAGATACAGTAATCGGCGACCTGTTTGAACAGGTCGCCGATTGTTTTACCTCTACTCCTCCGGGGTCTCGGCGGGCGTAATCTCCTCGCCATCGCCGCGGCGCAGGCTGAGACCCATGCGTTGGCGCTGCTTGTCGAGGCTGATAATCCGCGCTGTGATCGTCTGCCCTGGCTGGAGCAGATCGCGCGGCTGCGCCTGCGGGTCGTTGTCGAGCTCGCTGGCGTGGATGAGCCCCTCGACTGCTTCTTCGATCTGGACGAACGCACCAAACGGTGCGACGTTGGTGACCGGGCCGCTGACGAGCTGACCAAGCGTATAGCGCTGGTCGATCGTCTCCCACGGGTTGGTCTGCAGGCGCCGCAGGCTCAGACCGATCCGCTCGCGGCTTGGATCGATCTCGACGACCATCACCTTGACCTCCTGGCCGGGCGTCAGTACCTCACGCGGGTGATTGACACGCTGCCACGAGAGCTCAGAGATATGCGCCAGACCATCGGCACCACCAAGGTCGATAAAAGCACCAAAGTTGGTGAGCTGGTTGACGCGGCCCGAGAGCACATCACCTGGCTGCAACTCAGTAAGCAGACGGTTCTTCTGCGCCTTGCGCCACTCTTGCGTCGCGCTGCGCTCTGAGAGCACCAGCCGGTTGCGCTCACGGTCGACTTCGATGACCTTGAGCGGGATCGTCTGGCCGACCATGCGCTGCAGCGCCTGCTGGCGCTCCTCGGCTGCCGTGCGCCCGTGCAACTGCGCGACCTGTGAGGCCGGCACAAATCCACGGATACGGTTGAACTGCACCAGCAGCCCACCCTTGTTATAGCCGATCACCTGGCCCTGGACAATACCGCCCTCGGTGCTCAGCCGTGCAGCTTCTTCCCAGTCGCGTGCGACCTGAACCATCGTGAGCGACAGGATCAGCTCACCATCACGATTTTCGGGGTCTTGAATGTAGACTTGGATGAGATCACCGACTTTGAGATTGCCGGTTACTTCATCGCCTACCTGGCGGAGATCATTCTGAGGAATAATACCTTCGCGCTTGGTTCCAATCGAAACAAGAACGCTGCTCTCTTCAACTTTCATGACGATGCCTTCGCGCACTTCGCCGCGCTGTGGCCGGGCATAGTCATATTCATCGAGCAACTGGGTCCAGTCGAGGCCTTCAAAATCTTGGTCGGTCATCTCGGCTACGTCCATTAAAACAATCCTCCGTACATCGGAAGTACAAATTCCGTCGGCGCTGCTCCGATCGGGTGCGAATGCTGTGCCCCGCCAACGCGATCGACCATAGACACGATACTCTGCGTACGCCGCTGTTGCGGGCAATACAGATCATACCGTGCGTGCGGTGACGTCGGGGCACCACGTAGGTGCTCACCTGAGACAGCGACATACTTTGGGGATGCGCAGAGGGCGGAGCCTGATACGTGTGTTGTTTTCAACCCGTGTAGTATACATAAAAAGGCGATTCGTGTCAAATTTGCATTCAGACCGCTCGCCTTTTATGATGGATCTGATTGAGCCTATCTGAGGACTGCATGGGGCTGCTGTTTGTCTTTCTCGATGGTGTTGGGCTCGCACGCGCAAGCGACGACAACCCACTCGCCCACGCCGCTACTCCCGTACTGCACGCGTTGCTCGGTGGGCCGCTGACGCTCGAACACCTGCAGCAGCACGATCGGCTGCTGCTCGCCGCGATCGATGCGACACTAGGCGTATCTGGGCTGCCACAGAGCGGTACCGGCCAAACAGCCATGCTGGCCGGCTTCAACGCGGCAGCACTCCACGGCCGCCACCAGCCGCACGTGCCGCCGGTTGCGCTCCAGCCACGCCTCGCGGCCGAGAGCATCTTCCGCCGTACACTGCTCACGGGCGGAAGTACGGCGTTTGCCAATGTCTTTGGGCCGGGCTACGCAGCGGCTGTGGCCACTCGCCGCATCCGCCGCAGCGCCTCGGTGATCGCGGCCGAAGGTGCGGGTGTGCGGCTACGCGATCTGGAGGATCTGCGACACGGTGCGGCGGTGCCCTACGATATTACTGGTGCGGCTGCCGGGGGGCGGCCAGGTGAACTGCCACTCCTGTCACCCGCCAGCGCCGGTGCGGTGCTCGCCGGGCTGACCGCCAGTTACGATCTGGTCTTCTTCGAATGCCCGCTGCCCGACCTGAGCGCACACGGGCGTACATCGCTGGCGCGTGCGCCCGGCACGCCGCGCGTACGCGATCCGCAGCAGGTGGCGGCCACCTTTACGACAATCGACCGGATGCTTGGCGAGCTGCTCGCGCAGCTGCGCCCGCAGGATACGCTGCTGATCACGAGCGACCACGGCAATTGCGAAAGCATCGCCGCCAGCGGCCACACGCGCAACCCCGTCCCGTTGCTAGTGGTCGGCGCGCGGGCTGCGGCGTTTGCCACAGTTACGAGTATCATGGAGTTGGCCGATATCATCGCCCCGTGGCCGGCAGCGTAAGGAAGCAGTATGGAAACCATTGGTGTCGTCTACAATCCGCTCTCAGCCGCCTCGGTCGACCTCTCAGTCTCACTGGCCGAACGGATCACCGCGCGCGGCCTGCGCGTCTGGCGCGGGGTACCCAGCGATGCCAACGATACCGTAATCGCGGATCTCGATCTGATTATCGCACTCGGTGGCGATGGCACCGTACTGCGTGCGGCGCGCATGTCGGTGGCGCATCAGGTGCCGGTGCTGCCGGTGGCGCTCGGCCATCTGAATTTCATGGCCGAGCTGCTGCCCGACCAGATCGACGATGGGCTGACGACGCTGCTCGCTGGTGGCGGCTGGCGTGATGAGCGCACGCTGTTGACCGCCTACGTGCGCCGCACAGACGGTACCACCACCGAGCCCGCGCTTGCGCTCAACGAGGTGCTGCTGGCACGCGGCGATATCAACCGTGTGGTGGCGGTGGATGTCGAGGTGTACCAATCGCGGGTGACGACCTACCACGCCGACGGGGTGCTGGTGGCGACGGCCACCGGCAGCACGGCCTACGCACTGGCAGCTGGCGGCCCGATCGTCGATCCACGATCCAAAGCGCTGGTGCTGGTGCCGGTGGCCGCGCACCTGACGCCGCTGCCATCGCTCGTGCTGCACGAAGACGCCGTCGTCCATCTGACACTGCGCAGCCGCCACGTGGCGGCCTTCTCTGCCGATGGCCGCAACACTGTGCAGCTCGAAGATGGCGACGAGATTATCATCAGCCGCGCCGCTGAGACCTGTATCTTCGCGCGCGTCTTCCCGCTCGATATCTTTTATGCGCGGCTGGCACAGCGGCTACGGCGCGACCCGTAGGGCCGAAGCATGCCAATGCCTGATCGTCATCGCGCGGGGATGCTTCGGCCCTACTACAACGCCTGGCGCGTCTTGCTCTCACGCTTACGCGATGAATTGACCGGCAGATCGGCGCGCGTCAGGCTATTTTCGACCATATTCAAGAATGTACGCCGGTCGGTCGCTTTGACCACTGCCTTCTCATGGGCGCGCTGGAGCGCCACCGGGTAGCCCTGGCCGCGCTCATACTGGTCGTACAGCAGCGCGTGTACCCGATCAACCTGCGCGCGATCCTCGGCCACCCAGCGCGGGATCTCGATGCGTGCAAGCTCGCGCCCGACGCGCAGATAGAAGAAGTGGATCAAATGCCGCCCGTACGCCTCGACATTGATGCGTGACATCGAGACAAACAGCGGGCCGCGTTGCCCTTCGGCGAGCAGATCGCCAAGAATTTCGGCATCGCTCAGGTCGTGGCAGACCATACACGAGACTGGCCGCCCGGCCGCGACATCGCTGCACGTGCTACAGACCGCGCCTTTGCCCGCCGCCATATCGACATCGGGGCAGAACATCAGCCGGATGAGACCGGCCGCCTCGGGCGCGCGCGGGCGACTGATATACGACGCCACTGGCACACCCAGCGCCTCCATGCGGTCAAGATACGCGATGTAGCGGCTGAGAAAATGGTCTTGTACAAACTGCTCGGCGTTTGCAAGCGCCCAGCGCACGAGGGTACCATCCTGTACCGCGATCTGCGGCAGATCACCCGCCAGCAACTCGGCCGCCAGTTCGGCCAGCACCGCGCCCTCCTCGACATCGCGGCGCGCGCTCAGATAATTGCCCTCGATCGGGACGCGCTTGATACCATTGGTCAAAAAGCGATCTTCATCGCGATAAAAAAGCTGCGGGCGCGAGAAGAGCCGCGCCTGCGATTCGGCACCGTAGCGCAGGTAGACACAGCCGATATTGATCACATAGCACGGCAGCGGACCGTGGCGTTCGACATCGATCTGGCTGCCATCGGTCGCGACGATCGCGTATGCTTCCGGGCGCGGCGGCAAATCGACGACCGTATCGAGCGGCTCGACTGGCCGCGCGAGCAGCCACTGCGCGCTCTCCTGGCTCAGATCAACCATCTCGGCCCATTGCGTGTGGCTCGCCTGGTCTTCGAGATAGCGCCCGAGCGCCAGCAGCACGCGCTCGCGCCGATTATCGTGGTCGTGCAGCAGCACGCCCGTCATTGCGCGCAGCTGGCGACCAATCGCTTCGAGATCGAGACTCATGGTTCCTCCCCTGTTCGGTCATCGGCAACCATAGCACACACGTTCGCCAGCGTCAAGCCAATTGCCGGGCACAACACGCTGTGGTACCATGACAGGCGGTCTTACAACAACGAGGATGCTATGGAACATACCGATCTGGAGTCCCTGCGGGCGCGTTTCGACGCCATCCGCAGGGGTCTTTGACTTAGCAGGCAAACAGCAACAGGCCGATGCGCTCGAGGCGCAATCCGCAGACCCCGATCTCTGGAGCCGCCCGCAGGAGGCGCAGGGCGTGATGCAAAAGCTCAATCGGCTACGCCGCGAGATCGATCGCTGGCAGGGTGCCGATGCGCAACTGGCCGCAATTGCCGAACTTAGCGAGATGGCCGCCAGCGAAGATGATGACTCGCTGCGTGATGAGCTGATGCGCGAATATCAGACTGTGCGCGCCGAAGTCGATGCGCTCGAGATCGAATTATTATTGAGCGCGCCATACGATGGCAATAACGCGTTCCTTTCGATCAAAGCGGGCATGGGCGGCAGCGATGCGCAGGACTGGGCGCAGATGATGCTGCGTATGTACAACCGCTGGGCCGAGCGACGCGGCTATCAGGTGCAGCTGATCGAAGAGAGCGCAGGTGAAGAGGCGGGCATCAAGAGCGCCACACTCGAAATTCGCGGCGATTATGCGTATGGCAACGTCAAGGCCGAAGCCGGCGTGCATCGGCTGATCCGGCTATCGCCGTTCAACTCGGGCAACACGCGGCAGACATCATTCGCGCTTGTCGAGGTGCTGCCAGAAGTCGATGATACCGCCGATGTCATCGTTCGGCTCGAAGATCTGCGCGTCGACGTGTTTCGCGCCGGTGGCCACGGCGGCCAGGGCGTCAACACGACCGACTCGGCCGTGCGGCTGACATATCGGGCCGGCACACCCGAGCAGATCGTCGTCACCTGTCAAAACGAGCGCTCGCAACTGCAAAACAAGGAGACCGCGCTGCGGGTGCTGCGCGGGCGGCTGCTCGAGCGCGAGATCCAGCGCAGACGTGAGGAGCGCGCAAAGTTGCGTGGTGAGCACCGCGCCGCAGATTTTGGCAGCCAGATGCGGACATACTACCTGCACCCCTACACACTGGTGAAGGATCATCGCACCGAAGCCGAGACCAGCAACGTCCACGGTGTACTCGATGGTGATATCGACCCCTTCGTGGAGGCCTACCTGCGCTGGAACGTCAGCCGCGAAGTCGAAGCCTAACTCACAGCCCCCACGCAGTGCGTGGGGGCTTGCTGCGGCGCTTCGTTACGCTTAGTCATTACCTTTGACAAGATTGATCGCGTAAGCATTACAGCGCCCCTGTCCATCAGCCGGTGTCGCGCAATCATTGGCGGTGGCGGCAATACCACCGGCGGTCACATACTCACCTGCGTAGCGCACAACGACATTTTCATATGTGGAGTTGTAACTTATCACTTTGACAGCCACAAACCGATCAACAACAATCAGTGCGCTGCCATCGAAAGGGTTGTTTGTTGGCGAGTCGAGTGCAACTTCAAAACCCATCACTGGCAACAAAATCACCTCATTGACGGCGCGGCCGCTACGCAGCGTCTGATACATGCGTTGGGCATGCATCGCATTGTCATTTAAATAACTACGACGATAGCCAAGCCGGTTGGCCTCGATCCGATATTGGCTACCGCGGCACATCCAGTACTCAACACGATTGACATTACTTGCCGATGCGCAGGAGGAAACTCTCTGGAACGTCGGCGCTGTCGGTCGTTTGAACCCGACAATATACAGCGAGTTGTTCTCGCCATCGGGCTTGTCAATTCCTGTACAAAGTGCAGGGTTAAAAGTCACCGTGTAGGTAGGATCGCAAAATGGTTGTTCAGCGCTCCACGCGTCGTACTGCTGGCCACGAAGATCCAGGATGACGTCCTGATTCGGATTATCTTCGATAATCGCCGCAATATCGGTCGATATGCCGAGCGGAAGTACACCGATACCGGTTGCGGTACCAACCTGGCCAGCACGTGCGGTCGAACTCACAAGAATTGTCAATTGATCCTGATCAAACAGCCGCAAAAAGTACGTTTCGATTTGAAATGTGGTATCGACAGTTATGCCACGCGCATCGCTTGGAATCGCCACACCATTTGTGACATGACCGAGCGGGTTGCCCAGCAGATCAACATAGCGTGCCTGCGCACTGATTGTTGTCGCACCGCTCCCGCTAAAACTGTTGGCGAGCAGCGTATCGATAGTGTCGTTGATTGTTGTTCCACTTCCACCAAGACGGCGAGCCTCAATCATCTGGCGAGTCGCGATAAGCGCTGCATTATCTGCTGCATTAATCGCTAGCCTACGGAATGAAAGCGCGATCACCGCATCGGTTGCGAGCGCCACAAATGCGATCAGCAACACCAGCATCAGTGCGATCAATGGTAATGCCTGACCGGATTTTGCGTCATTGATGCGTAGTTTACCAACAATTTGCTGTTTCACGGGCGTATCTCCCGACATGTACCAGATTGTAAAAATGTTTCACGAGCGCTGAGTTGCACCTGCGGTACTGGCACAACCGGTGCAAAAAGAAATTCGTGTGTGTAGGTAATGACCACGTTGCGTGTCATCGTCTTGAGCGTCGGATCGCACGCCGGGCTCGACAGCACCGTCGATGAGATTTGCGCGCCGGCGGCGTTACTCAGCGCGCGCAATTCGAGCCGTGCGCGCTGTTCAGTCCCTGGCCAGTCATACGGATTTTGCGCATAATAGTATGCTGCCTCCGAGACCGCACTTTTGACAACCAGATTGGCATAGAATGCCAGACCAAAATCAAATGCTGCCAGTAGCAATGTGATCAGCAGCGTTGCGAGCAAGGCAAACTCGACAAGTGCCTGTCCTGCGCTCTGCTTCAGCGTACACGTCGTCTTTGTACGATCACGAACTGGCGTGGTGTATCGTCGATATCGCATCATCGTATCCTAATTGCACGTGGCAAGCGCATTTGCCACGGTAATTGGTTGCTCTGAGATACCTGGTGCCGAACCACGCACCGTCGCGGAATTTCCAAGTGGCAGACCCGTCACACACAGCGAGATCTGACCAGACGCATCGGTTGTGCCCGTTCGCGTGATCTCGGTGCCGTTGTCGAGCTGAATACGGAAGGTAAATGTCATCCCAGACGGCCCGGCGCTATTATCCTGATAGCGTGTCTGGATCTGAATACGCAGCCCGGTTGTACCGGGTGAACCCGACACCGTCAACTTGCTCGCCGAACCGCTGAAGCGCAGTGGCCGCGGCGTGGCGGTTGGCGTCGCCGTGGCGGTTGGCGTCGCCGTGGCGATTGGCGTCGCTGTGGGCGCATTCGTCGCTGTCTGCGATGGGGTAAACGTACGCGTCGGCAGTGGCGTGTTTGTGTGCGTCGGCGTGCGCGTATGCGTATTCGTCGGCGGCGCGGGCGTAAACGTGTTCGTCGGCGGCGATGTGTTCGTCGGCGGCGATGTGTTCGTCGGCAATGGCGTCTGAGTATTCGTGTTTGTTGGCCGCGGCGTGTTTGTTGGCCGCCGCGTGTTTGTTGGCCGCGGCGTATTTGTTGGCAACGGTGTATTCGTCCGGGTGTTTGTCATCGTTGGCGTCCGAGTCATCGTTGGCGTCTGTGTCACCGTCGGCGTCTGTGTCACCGTCGGCGTCGGCGTCCGCGTTGGCGTCTGCGTCACCGTCGGCGTCAGTGTCTCCGTCGGTGTCTGTGTCACCGTCGGTGTCTCGGTCGGCGTCTCGGTCACCGTCGGCGTCAGTGTCTGTGTCGGCGTCGGCGTCTCCGTCGGCGGCACCGGCGTCAGTGTCTCGGTCGGCGGCACCGGCGTCGGCGTCTCGGTCGGCGGCACCGGCGTCAGTGTTTCCGTCGGTGTATTACTTGGCACGGCTGTGTCTGTGGGCGTGGCAGTATGGCTCGGCGTATTGGTGCTGGTCGGTGTATGGGTTCTCGTCGGCGTAGGCGACGGCGTCAGCGAGGCGACCGGCAGGCCACCTGTGCCGCAATCGGTTGTAATACTGCGCGACGACTGTGCATGCAAATTGAACTGCGGGATAAAGCGCTGGGTGATCGGATCAAGCGGTTCGAGTGAGTAATTGACCGTCACCGTTACTGGATCACCATAACGTGCCAGTAAGTAGACATTACCGCCAATATTCTGCGTACTATGCTGGATAAGTGGTGTAATGGTTGGAATATCAATAAGTGCGAATATGCGGCTTTTCGTCTCATTAGTAATCTCTTGCTGATCTTGAGCATCTGGGCACGGCCGCACCGCTGCATAGCGCGCTCCCTCGCGAGCCGCATTTTGCAGCTGGACGTACACAAACGTCAGGTAGCCAACCTCGATGATGCCCATAATCAGGAGCAGCAGGAGCGGCAGGATCAGGGCAAATTCGACCAGGCTCTGACCCGGACGGCGGCGTAAGCGAGCGATAAGACGCAACATAAGCTGCTCCGGGTAGCGGTACCAATACTGACATTACCAGAGTACCATAATGAAGATACACAACCGTTACAACGACCGTCGGTGGTTAGTAACAGATAGTTCATTATTACGTCGTATCATACAAAACGACGCACGAGTTGTGCGTCGTTTTATAATCGATGTGGATTCGGTTTTCTATAGCGTTTGCACGCAGGAGAGTTTGCTACAGATTGTCAAATGTGGTCAGCAATTGCGGCACCGCCGGGCCGAGCAGTACGGCAAAGATCGCCGGGAAGATCAGGAACACCAGCGGGAACATCATCTTGATCGGTGCCTGATTGGCGGTCTCCTGAGCACGCTGGCGGCGGCGGGTGCGCATCTCTTCCGATTGCACCTGGAGCGTGCGACCGATACTGATACCAAGCGTCTCGGCCTGTTTGATCGCCGATGCAAAGCTAATAATATCGGGCACGCCGGTGCGGTCACCAAAATCGGTGATTGCCTGCCGCCGCGAGACACCCATGCCGACATCGCGCAGCACGCGCTCGAACTCGTGCGCCAGCTCATCATCCCACTTCGAGCAGATCTCCTGAATAGCGTTTTCAAAGCTGAGCCCGGCGGCGTTTGCGATCGTCAGCAGATCGAGCGCATCCGGCAGCGAGTTGGTAAGCGCACGTTGACGCGCAGTAATCTTGCTCGAAAGCCAAAAATCGGGCAGAAAGAATGCACAAAAACAGAGTACCGTGAGCAGACCAAGATTTTGCAGATTTGCGGGCAGCCCACCGACGACACCAAACGCCAGCGCGACGCCGAGTGTGCCGATCAAGGCCATACCCTTGATGCCGATAAACAACGCGACGGTCAGCCCGCTCGGGTTACCAGCCATCAGAAGCTTCCTGCGGATGGTGGCGACCTGATTGTTTGGCAAGATCGCGCCGACGCTGCCCGAGAGCCGCTGCGCGATCGGAAAGATTAT
>JAYUYF010000537.1:0-3531 GCA_043752605.1 Roseiflexaceae bacterium | reverse complement strand
GAGCGATTGCCAATTGCTTCGGCCCTACGTCCACCTATGCTATAATGCGCCCGATTCGCAACCAGCCAGGTAGGCGCATGACAAGCCGATCTTTTGATGCAAAGACCTTCACAGTACTGTTTGTTCCGGCGCTGCTTGGTGCGGCCTGGGCCGTATATCAGCGCGGGCTGACGGCACCGCCCTACCCGTCCGATCAGGTATCATCGCTGGTGTGGGTGATCTTCGCGGTGCCGTTTGCGCTGTTCTGGGGTTGGTTTTTTGCACGGCCACGCGAGCGCTGGCTGGCGGCATTTGTCTGCTTCTGCATCTATTTCTTCAGCCCGTTCCTGGCAGCGCGCTACGAGTCGTGTACAATCACCAGCGGTACCTTTAGCCTGGTGAGTTGTTTCGCCGATTCGCAGGGTGCACAGGATCTCGCCGGCGCGGCGGGCCACCGGATCTACTTTGATGCCGTGGTCATCATTCACGTCATCGCTGCGGCCGTCACGGCGGTACAACGCGCCCGCGCACGGCCGACCGCAGCACCCGGTGTAGTGGCCGCTGCCGAGGCCTGACCGCTTGTCCGCCACCGAGGAAAGCTATGACCACACCGTTTCCGAACGTTCGCGCCGCGCTCGAGGCCGATGAACGCCAGCGTCTCTCGCCGCACGCCGCGCAGAGCGCCGATGCGGTGCGTGATTGCGCGGAAGATGACTCGCCCATGCGTACCCGTTTCCAGCGCGACCGCGACCGAATCCTGCACTCCAAACCCTTTCGCCGCCTGAAACACAAGACTCAGGTCTTTATTGCACCCGAGGGCGACCATTACCGTACGCGGCTGACACACACGCTCGAGGTGACGCAGATCGCGCGCACGGTGGCCCGCGCGCTGCGGCTGAATGAGGATCTGGTCGAGGCGATTGGGCTGGGCCACGATATTGGCCACGCGCCATTTGGCCACGCGGGCGAGACCGCGCTCTCGCACGCGATCGGGCACTCATTCCGGCACAATACACAGAGCCGCCGGATCGTCGAGGTACTCGAACGCGATGGCCAGGGTCACAATCTGACGTTTGTGGTGCGTGAGGGGATCTTCATGCATTCCAAATCGGCGCGCGATATTACCACCAACACCTGGGGCGTGGCGAGCACGCTCGAAGGGCAGATCATCAAAATCGCGGATTCGGTGGCCTACATCAACCACGATATTGACGATGCCATCCGCGCCGGGCTGCTGCGCGCGTGCGACCTGCCGCCCGCCGCGATCGCGGTGCTGGGTGAGACACACAGCGCCCGGATCGATACGATGGTCTCGGATATGATTGCGCACAACTGGTGGGCCAGCGGTGTGGCCGCGCCGCCCGCCGAGCCGGTGCTCAGCATGAGCGCGGATATTCTGGCGGCCACCAACGAGTTGCGCAATTTTATGTACGATCAGGTGTATCTCGGGCCGGTCGCGAAATCGGACGATACCCGGATCCGCCAGTTGATCGACCTGCTGTACCGGCATTTTGCCGCGCATCCGCAGCAGATCCCCGCAGATCTGCGCCGGATCAACGCCGAACGCGGTGAGCCGGTGGAGCGCATGGTCGTCGATTATATCGCGGGGATGACCGACCGCTACGCGATCAAGGTTTTCAATGATTTGTACGTGCCACGTACCTGGGGCGCGTAATATCGTTCGGCACACATTCCCATATCGTGGTACGATCATGATTGTGTGCCCCGCCGTGACCCGCCCGCCGTGATTGTCCGTGACCCACCGGCGTGATTGTCCGTGACCCGCCCGCCGTGCCGTCCGTGACCCGCCCGCCGTGATTGTCCAGCACTCGTAGAGACGCAGCATGCTGCGTCCGTTCTGAGACCCGTATGACAAATCCGACCGAAGCGATCAAAGAGCGTCTCGATATCGTCGAACTGATCGGCGGTACCGTTCAGCTGCGCAAAAGCGGTCGCAGCTACCTCGGATTTTGCCCGTTTCACGACAATAAGCGCACGCCATCATTCAACGTCTACCCCGATACACAGAGCTTTCATTGCTTTGGCTGCAAAGCATCGGGCACGATTTTTGACTTTGTCATGCGGCGCGAGGGTGTCGATTTTAAGGGCGCGCTCGAACTGCTCGCACCACGCGCAGGGGTCGAACTGCGGGCGCGCACGCCCGACGAAGAGCAGCAGGATACGCGCAAGGTGCGGCTGCTTGAAGTCAACGCCGCCGCCGGTGTCTTCTTCCACCATCTGCTAGTGCGCTCGCCGCGCGGCGAAACGGCGCGTGCCTATGCCGAGAGACGCGCGCTCGATGCACCGACAATCGAGGCCTTCCAGCTCGGCTATGCGCCGGCCGAGTATACCGCGCTGCTGAGCTATCTCACCGAACGACGCGGGTTTGAGCCAGAAGAAGTCGAGGCGGCCGGGCTGGCTATCAATCACGAGACACGCGGCTACTACGATCGCTTCCGCGACCGGCTGATCTTCCCGATCCGTAATGCAAAGGGCGAGATTATCGCGTTTGGCGGCCGCGCATTTGGTGATGCACAGCCAAAATATCTCAATTCACCGCAGACGCCGCTATTTGATAAGAGTAGTACGCTCTACGGGCTCGATCTGGCGCGCGATGCGATTCGTAAGGCCGGCGCGACGGTCGTTGTCGAAGGCTATGTCGATGTGATCACCGCACACCAGCACGGGTTTACCAATGTGGTGGCCCCGCTCGGCACCGCGATCACTGGCGAGCACCTGAGCCTGATCAAGCGCCTCGCACCCAGAGTGCTGCTCGCACTCGATGCTGATGCGGCCGGTATTCGTGCTACGCTCAAGGGTTTGCAGGCGCTCGCCGAGCAGCCCGAAGGTGAATATACGCCCGTCACCTCGCCGCGCGGCGTGATTGGCTGGCAACGCAGCAGCGAGATCGAAGTGCGTATCGTCGCCATGCCCGCCGGGCAAGACCCCGACGAAGTGATCCGCACCGATCCAGCGCTCTGGCAGACACTGATCGACGATGCGCGCCCGGCGATGGATTTCTACCTGACGGCGCTCACGGCCGACCTCGATCTGCACGAGGCGCGTGGCAAATCGCTGGCCGTCGAGCGGCTAGCGCCGCTGATCGCGCAGATCGCCAGCGAGATCGAGCGCAAACATTACGTGCAGGTACTCGCGCGCAAGATCGACAGCGATGAGACCGTGGTGCTGCGCGCTCTTGGTGGGCGGCCCGAGCCGCGTGGCGCGCCAGCACGCGCCTCCACGCCACGCGCGCCATTGCCGGGGCCAACCCAGGCCAGCCGGTCACCCGTAGCGCCGGGCGTGCCGTTCCAGCCGCGGCGCAAACACGAGCAAGCGATGATCGGTTTGCTGCTGCGCTTTCCTGCTACGCGTACGGCAATTGAAGAGAAGCTACAGCACGATATCGCGGCGGCCGAGCCACTGCGCGAACTGCTGAACGGCACGCCAGAGGATCTGTTTCATGGAATCGAGAGCCGCGCGGTGTGGCAGGCATGGGCGCAACGTAGCGCAAGCGATGACCCGATCGGCTGGGCCGAAACGTTGCCAGAAGAG
>JAYUYF010000536.1:0-3534 GCA_043752605.1 Roseiflexaceae bacterium | reverse complement strand
GACCGGGTGCTTGATGGTTCAGACGCCACACACGTGCGCTATGTGCGTCAGTGAGGGCGGCCGCACGCTCCGGTTGCAGCGGACGATCCGCTTTGCGGCCCGCCGCTGAACTCAAACATTCTGCTGGCACATAGACCACAGTTCGTTTGTGTCGATCGGGCGTGATCGTGCGCTGCGTGCAGGGGAGGTGACCAATGGGATGGGAGGCACTTGCGCGGTGGGGTGACGACGTCGCGCGCATCGCACCGCTCGCTGGCGGCGTGGCCAACGACGTGTGGAGCGTGCGCGTCAACGGGCAAATCGCGGTCGCGCGTCGTGGTGGCAGAAGCGACGCGGATCTGGCGTGGGAGAGCACGCTCCTCGTCCACCTCGACCGTGCAGGGCTGACCGTGCCCGTGCCGATCCCGACGACAGATGGCCGCCGGTTCGCCGACGGTGTGGTGGTGATGACCTACGTCACGGGCGGTCCGCCCGCGACGGCGGCCGACTGGCGTCGGGTGGCGGACACGCTCCGTGAGTTGCATCGGCTGACGCCGGGCTGGCCGCAGCGCCCGGGGTGGCGATCGTCGACCGACCTCCTGCACGCCGATACCGGAACCCGGATCGACCTCGGCGCGATGCCGCTGGAGGGCGTTGCGCGCTGCCGCGCCGCGTGGGCGCGGCTCGCCGGACATCCGACCTGCGTCGTCCACGGCAACCCCCAAAACCCGGGCAACGTCCGCATCACCGCAGATCGGGTCGCGCTGATCGACTGGGACGAGGCGCACGTCGACGTCCCCGACCTCGACCTGGTGCTGCCCCACAATGCCGCCGCTCTCGACGACGACACGCACGACATCGCCGCGCAAGCGTCGGCCGCATGGGAAGCCGCGGTCTGCTGGGACGACGCGTACGCCGTCACGCGGCTCGCCGACGTGCGCGCAGTCTGAGCAGGGGCAGCGCACGCAGCGACCGCACCGACTGTCCTTGCCCCGCCATGTGCAGCACACGCGACCCTGCGCGAAACGTACTATAGATTACATACGCCCGCGCCAAGCGCTTGGCCGGTCAAGCGGGTTCAGCGCCGTCATCGCCTGTACCAGTTCCTCGATCGCTGGTGAATACGCGGAATTCGCCGCGCACCATAACTGGCAGCGCGAGCGTCGCGCCGCGTTGTCGTGCGCCGAGTGTACCGATCTCCGAGGTCAGATCGACGCTCGCATAGGGATTGTTGTGTGCGGGTTCCATCAGTGTTGTATTACGATGGTATTACCACATACGAACCAGAAGACGCACGGAAAGACAGGACTATTGGCTGGAGATATTCATAGCTGGAGAGATTACTGGCGCTAAACGCGCCACTTGCGGCAGGTGATCGTCGTGCCGACGCCTTCGATCGAGCGGATATCAAACTCGTCCATCAAGCGTTTGGCACCGGGGAGGCCCATGCCCATACCGCGCGAGGTGCTATAGCCATCTTGCATAACCTGGTTGATATCAGTAATGCCCGGCCCCTGGTCTTCGCAGACGATCTCGATCCCTTTGCGACCATTACGGTCTAATTCGCGCACGATCACATTGCCCGAACCGGCATACAGAAAGATATTGCGCGCCAGCTCGCTGACGGCGGTGGCGATGCGCGCCTGATCGATCGCACCAAAGCCGAGCTGCTTTGCGGTATCGCGCGCCATCGTCCGCGCGATCACGATATCGAGATCGCTCCGGATTGGTGCGGTCTTAACTTGCGTCATCAGGATGCTCCGAAACCTGCCGACGCAACATTGCGAGGCCCTTTTCGAGATTGAGCGCGGTGAGCACCTGCGGCAGCTCGAGCCCGAGCTCGACAAGCGTGATCGCGACCGCTGGCTGCAGCCCGGTGATGACAACGCGCGTGCCCATCAGCCCTGCCATCGAGGCAATATCGCTGATCAGGCGGCCAATAAAACTATCGACAACATCGACAGCGGTGAGATCGACGATCAAACCGCGCGCCTTGGTGTCGTAGATCTTTTGCAGCAGATCGTCTTTGAATTGAACTGCAGAGGCATCATGCAGCGCAACCTGAATTGAGGCGATAAGCACATCGCCAATCTTGAGGATAGGTATACGGAGGCTATCCAAGCCAAACCTCTCGATCACAGCGCGGTATTAATAGTATTATACGCAAATGCTACCAGTTCGTCCATCCGCAATCTGTCCGGCATCGCGTACCCGGCCACTGGTGCGGCTGCTGGAAAAACGTTTGACAGGCCGCAATTCGCATCTACAATGGATCGAACGTACGTGCAGACCATGATGAGAGGCACCTGAATGACGACCGAACGCACCGCTGCTTTTGATTTCTGGGGCCCAAAGACGCTGGTTGGCCCGCAACTCGTCGTGGGCGATCCGGCTCCAGCCTTTACGCTGGTTGCAGCTGGCAACACCGAGGTCAGCAGTACAGCGTTTGCCGGCAAACCGCTGGTGATCAGTGTGGTGCCTTCGCTCGATACCGATACGTGTAACCGCCAGACAAAGCGCTTCAACGATGCCGCCGCTACGATCGGCGAGCGGGCAACATTTGTGACGGTCAGCGCCGATCTGCCCTTCGCGCAGGAGCGTTTCTGCGGCGCAGAAGCTATCACGGCGATGCAGGTGCTCTCGGATCATCGCAGCATGCACTTTGGTGATGCGTACGGTACCCATATCAAGGAGCTGCGCTTCGAGAGCCGCGCGGCGTTTGTCATCGATGCCGATGGCATGATCTGTTATGCCGAGTATTTGCCGCACCCGGGGCTCGAGCCGGATTACGATGCGGTGCTGGCAGCGCTCCACACGACACTTGGATGAAATGCCGAATTGAGAATAGGAAACAGCGATGATGCCTGGCAACCCGACGATCTGGCCGATCAGCGCGGCGCTTGGGCCGCAGGGCCAGCTGATGATCGCGGGCTGCGATACGCTCGAGCTGGCACGCACGCACGGCACGCCGCTGTATCTGTTCGACGAAGCGACCATCCGCCAGCAGTGTGCGGCGTTTCGTGATACGCTGGCGGCGGCCTACGCGGGCGAGACGCAGGTGCATTATGCGGGCAAGGCGCTGATCACCAGCGCGCTGGTGCAAATCATCGAATCCGAAGGGCTCGGGCTCGATGTGGTCTCGGGTGGCGAGCTGTATATGGCGCAGCAGGTCGGCTTCCCGGCCAGCCGCATCCATATGCACGGCAACGCCAAACCGATGCGGGAATTACGCGAGGCGGTGGCGGCTGGCATCGGCCAGATTGTTGTCGATAATCTCGATGAACTGGCGGCGCTGGCGGCGATCACGACCGAGCAGACTACGCCACAGCCGATCGCGCTGCGGATCGCACCCGGCATCACCACCGACACGCACGCGCATATCCAGACCGGCCAGCACGATTCGAAGTTTGGCCTGCCGCTCGACGCGCTGCCCGCCGTGGTGGCGCGCCTGCGTACCGCTCCCGGCCTGCAGCTGGTGGCGCTGCACTGCCATCTCGGTTCGCAGATCTTCGCACACGAGCCCTTCGCGCAGGCGGTGGCGGTGCTGCTGGATTG
>JAYUYF010000535.1:0-3537 GCA_043752605.1 Roseiflexaceae bacterium | reverse complement strand
CGCAGACTGGGAGGCGCGGCTCGATGATCGGCAGACCTGGCAGCCGCTGGCCACTTGCGATGACCGGCGGCTGTGGCGCGCGCGCCAGACCTTGCGCCGCGATCTGGTGACATTTGTCCGCGCACGGCTCGACCAGCGCACCCGCCGCACCGGTATCGCGGCACCCGATCTGACGATGCTCGACCCTGATGCGCTGACGATCGGCTTTGCGCGGCGCTTTGCGACCTACAAGCGCGCCACACTGATCTTCCGCAATCTCGATCGGCTGCACGCAATCCTCGCGCACCCGACGCGCCCGGTGCAGATCGTCTTCGCGGGCAAATCGCACCCGGCGGATGATCCGGGCAAGATGTTCATCCAGCAGGTCTACCAGATCGCGCAAGAACCACGTTTTCTTGGCAAGATCGTGTTTGTCGAAGAGTACGATATGTGCGTGGCGCGCGCGCTCGTGCAGGGTGCAGACGTGTGGCTCAACACGCCGCGCCGCCCGCTCGAAGCCAGCGGCACCAGCGGTCAGAAAGCCGCGCTCAACGGCGGCGTCAACGTCAGCATCCGCGATGGCTGGTGGCCCGAGGCCTACAACGGCGCCAACGGCTGGGCGATTGGCGATACGCACGCGGCTGGCACCAACGAGGAACAGGACGCGCATGACAGCACGGATCTGTACCGCATCCTCGAAGCCGAAGTCGTGCCGCAGTTCTACACGCGCGATGCAAACGACATCCCGACCGACTGGCTGCGTACGGTGCGCGCCTCGATCAGCAGCATCGCGCCGCGCTTCAGCACCCGACGCATGGTCAAGGAGTATGTGGAGCGCATGTATTTGACGGGTGCGTAGATAGATCCTCACCCCCGATCCCTCTCCCAGAGCGGGAGCGGGGTGCGCAAGCGTTGGCAAGTGCGTGCTACAATGCAACGCAATGAAGATCTCCTGGATCGAACCTGACACGATCGCCGCCAGTGGTATCCCGCTCGATGCGAAAGAAATGTGTGCGCACGCTGTACAGGGTATTCGTGCGGTAGTGAGCCTGAATGAACACCCACGCCGTGCTGCGGCCGAGCCAGCTGTGAGTATACCAGCATGCACCTCGCCCTGATCGGCATGTCGGGGATTGGCAAGAGCGCCTGGGCCACGCGGCTGGCGCAGCACGGCTACGCCCAGATCGATGCCGATGCCCTGCTGGCGGCGCGTATCGCGGGGCGGCTCGGTGTGCCCCTGGCTGATGTATATGCGCTCGGCGCGTGGATGGGGTTTCCGCACCAGGACGGGTACGCCGCGCGCGAGGCGCTGTTTCTCGCCGAAGAGTGCGCGTTGCTGGAGACGATCGCCAACGAGCTAGCACAGTGCGACGCGCGGCAACCAACCGTGATCGATCTCGGCGGCAGCGCGATCTATGCTGGCACAGCCTACTTCGCGCGGCTGCGGCGGGTGGCACGCATCGTGTATCTGGCGGCAGACGCGCAGTTGCTGCCCGATCTCGTGGCGACGTACCTCGCGGCACCCAAGCCGGTGGTGTGGAACGGCAGCTTTGTACAGCACGCTGCCGAGGATCCGCGTGTGGCACTGGCACGCTGCTATCCGGCGTTACTCGCGGCGCGAGCCGTGGCGTATGCTGCGGTGGCCGATGTGATGCTGCCGGCGGCGTTTCATCGCGATCCGGGCGTGGCGGCGGGGGCGTTTGTCGCGCGTGCGCGCCACGCGTAGGGGCGGGGGCGTGTGGCGCGCACACGCGCCACACGTAGGGGCAAAGCATTCGGCCAGCTGTTGCAACAGCTGGCCGAATGCTTTGCCCCTACGTGTGGCGCGTGTGCGCGCCACACGCCCCCGCCCCTACGCGTGGCGCGCACGCGCGACAAACGCCCCCGCCGCCACGCCCGGATCGCGATGAAACGCCGCCGGCAGCATCACATCGGCCACCGCAGCATACGCCACGGCTCGCGCCGCGAGTAACGCCGGATAGCAGCGTGCCAGTGCCACACGCGGATCCTCGGCAGCGTGCTGTACAAAGCTGCCGTTCCACACCACCGGCTTGGGTGCCGCGAGGTACGTCGCCACGAGATCGGGCAGCAACTGCGCGTCTGCCGCCAGATACACGATGCGTGCCACCCGCCGCAGCCGCGCGAAGTAGGCTGTGCCAGCATAGATCGCGCTGCCGCCGAGATCGATCACGGTTGGTTGCCGCGCGTCGCACTGTGCTAGCTCGTTGGCGATCGTCTCCAGCAACGCGCACTCTTCGGCGAGAAACAGCGCCTCGCGCGCGGCGTACCCGTCCTGGTGCGGAAACCCCATCCACGCGCCGAGCGCATATACATCAGCCAGGGGCACACCGAGCCGCCCCGCGATACGCGCCGCCAGCAGGGCATCGGCATCGATCTGGGCGTAGCCGTGCTGCGCCAGCCGCGTGGCCCAGGCGCTCTTGCCAATCCCCGACATGCCGATCAGGGCGAGGTGCATGCTGGTATACTCACAGCTGGCTCGGCCGCAGCACGGCGTGGGTGTTCATTCAGGCTCACTACCGCACGAATACCCTGTACAGCGTGCGCACACATTTCTTTCGCATCGAGCGGGATACCACTGGCGGCGATCGTGTCAGGTTCGATCCAGGAGATCTTCATTGCGTTGCATTGTAGCACGCACTTGCCAACGCTTGCGCACCCCGCTCCCGCTCTGGGAGAGGGATCGGGGGTGAGGATCTATCTACGCACCCGTCAAATACATGCGCTCCACATACTCCTTGACCATGCGTCGGGTGCTGAAGCGCGGCGCGATGCTGCTGATCGAGGCGCGCACCGTACGCAGCCAGTCGGTCGGGATGTCGTTTGCATCGCGCGTGTAGAACTGCGGCACGACTTCGGCTTCGAGGATGCGGTACAGATCCGTGCTGTCATGCGCGTCCTGTTCCTCGTTGGTGCCAGCCGCGTGCGTATCGCCAATCGCCCAGCCGTTGGCGCCGTTGTAGGCCTCGGGCCACCAGCCATCGCGGATGCTGACGTTGACGCCGCCGTTGAGCGCGGCTTTCTGACCGCTGGTGCCGCTGGCTTCGAGCGGGCGGCGCGGCGTGTTGAGCCACACGTCTGCACCCTGCACGAGCGCGCGCGCCACGCACATATCGTACTCTTCGACAAACACGATCTTGCCAAGAAAACGTGGTTCTTGCGCGATCTGGTAGACCTGCTGGATGAACATCTTGCCCGGATCATCCGCCGGGTGCGATTTGCCCGCGAAGACGATCTGCACCGGGCGCGTCGGGTGCGCGAGGATTGCGTGCAGCCGATCGAGATTGCGGAAGATCAGTGTGGCGCGCTTGTAGGTCGCAAAGCGCCGCGCAAAGCCGATCGTCAGCGCATCAGGGTCGAGCATCGTCAGATCGGGTGCCGCGATACCGGTGCGGCGGGTGCGCTGGTCGAGCCGTGCGCGGACAAATGTCACCAGATCGCGGCGCAAGGTCTGGCGCGCGCGCCACAGCCGCCGGTCATCGCAAGTGGCCAGCGGCTGCCAGGTCTGCCGATCATCGAGCCGCGCCTCCCAGTCTGCGC
>JAYUYF010000534.1:0-8652 GCA_043752605.1 Roseiflexaceae bacterium | reverse complement strand
TGCACATATCATAGATCGTCAGCGCCGCCACACTCACCGCCGTGAGCGCCTCCATCTCGACACCGGTGCGGCCTACGGTGCGCGCTGTCGCCTCGATGACGATCGCGGCACCATCGGTGGCGGGGCGCAATTCGACGATCACCGCCGTCAGTGGCAGTGGGTGACACAGCGGGATCAACTCGTGGGTGCGCTTGGCCGCCATGATCCCGGCGATCCGCGCCACCGCCAGCACATCGCCCTTGGGCAGACCGCCCGCCACGATCAGCGCCAGCGTCGCCGGCGCCATACGCACCACGCCGCTCGCCACCGCCTCGCGCGCAGTCTCATCCTTTGCCCCCACATCCACCATGCGCGCCCGGCCCTCGGCATCGGTATGCGTCAATTCGTTCATTGCGCTGCTCGCTCTCATTTCTCGCCGCCTACATCCTACCATTGTACGAGCGCACCATTGCTTCTGCCGCACAGACACGTCTACGACACACAATCGCAGTAAAACAAACACATGTTCGCCTATTGTGATCGATTTGACCAAAATCAGTCGATAGAATGTGCCAAATATGCTTGAAAACAACAAGAGTGTCGGGTATAATCAAAACACGTGGGGAAAAGTGGGGAAAAGTGGGGGAAGTTTTCCCAGCTTAAGGAGCGACGCGCGTGTTTTTAGGCGAATACGAACACACGCTCGATGATAAAGGCCGGATGGCTATTCCGGCGCGCTTCCGCGACGAGCTCGGCGCGGGAGTGATCATCACCCGCGGCTTCGATGGTTGTCTACTCGGGTTCCCAAAACCGTTCTGGGAGGCACTCGCCAACCAGGTCGGTACGCTCTCATTCGGTCAGGGCGATAGCCGCGGTTTGCAGCGGTTGCTCTTCTCGGGTGCGGCCGAGCTACCATTCGACAAACAGGGGCGCGTGTTGCTCCCGCCAAACTTACGCGAGTACGCCGGGCTGACCGAGGCGTCGGTTGTCACCGGGCTCAATCGGTACTTTGAAATCTGGTCACCCGAACGCTGGCAGCAGGTGCTGGCATCGATGGATACCAGTGCAGCAGTCTTCGCGCAGCAACTCGCCGCGATCAATATCTGAGGTGGGCATGGAGCCAGCGCCGTTCCATCATATTCCGGTGTTGCCCACCGCAGTACTCGCGGGTCTGGCACCGCGGCCGGGCGGGCGCTATATCGATGGCACGCTTGGCGGCGGCGGCCACGCACGCGCGGTGCTCGATGCGAGCGCACCCGATGGCGAATTGCTGGGGATCGATCTCGATCCGGCGGCGCTGGCGGCGGCGGCGGTGCGGCTCGCCGATGTCGGTGCGCGATTCCGCGCGGTGCGCGGCAACTTTCGTGATCTGGTAGCGCACGCGGCCAGCGTCGGCTGGCAGCAGGTCGATGGCATCTTGCTCGATGTGGGCGTGAGCTCGCACCAGCTCGATACCGCCGAGCGCGGCTTTTCGTTCAACACCGATGCGCCGCTCGATATGCGGCTCGACCCCGATGGCGAGACCAGCGCGGCTGATCTGGTCAACGGGCTAGCCGAGCAGGATCTCGCCGATCTGATCTACCGCTACGGCGAAGAACACGCCTCGCGGCGGATCGCACGCTTTCTGGTCGATGCGCGGCGGCGCGCGCCGATCGAGACCACGGGCGCACTGGCGGCTGTGGTTTCGCACGCGATGGGCGGGCGGCGCGGGCGGCTCCATCCGGCCACCAGGACGTTTCAGGCGCTGCGGATCGCCGTCAACGGCGAACTCGAAAGCCTGGAGCACGTGCTACCCGATGCGATCGGGCTGCTGGTATCCGGTGGGCGGCTGGCGGTCATCGCGTTTCACTCGCTCGAAGACCGGATCGTCAAGCAGACCTTTCGCGCCGCACGGGTGGCTGGCGAAGTCAAGATTCTGACACCCAAACCCGTCGAGGCGGATGCCGCTGAGACGCAAGATAACCCGCGTAGCCGCAGTGCGAAGCTACGTGTGATCGAAAAAATTGACCCGGCGATGCATACCGATACGGAGGATGACGATGGCGATTAATGTCAAATCACTGTTCCCGCTGCGCCAGGCGCGCGAACGCCGTGTCGATCTGACGCGCTATCTACGTCTCGATGGTGGTCGCTATCTGATCGCCGCTGCGCTGTTGCTGGCACTCAGCGGCCTGCTGACGCTCGGGCAGACCGGGCGGCTCGCAGTGCAAGGCTATAGCGTGACGGCGCTCGAAACCGAGAAGACCACGCTGATGCGTGAGAGTGACGGATTGCTGCTGCGGCTCGCCGATGCGCAATCACTCACGCGCGTGGAAGAAGTGGCACGCGCCCAGGGGCTGCGCCCGGCCACACCCGACCAGGTGCGTTATATCACGATTGCCGCACCGGTTACGCTCGCTGAGACCAAAACGCCGTAATTCGTCACCAGTTCGGGCATGCCGTGTGGTTGCCCGTCGCGTAGGACAATCGTTATGGCAAGTCGCACCGCTCAACAATCGAATCCGCTGACGCTCAACCGCTGGCGGCTCAACGTCGTGCTGCTGGTGGCAATGCTGCTGCTGGTGCGCGTCATTTTGCATCTGGCGTACCTCCAGGTCGGCGATGCGCGCGTCGGCGATACGTCGCTGCGCGACCGGGTGCGCGCCGAGCTCAATCAGGAGAAGTCGTTGCCGCCACGCCGTGGTGTCATCCGCGACCGCGCGGGCGATATTCTGGCGCTGACGGTCGACCGCCGCAGCCTGTTTGTCAACCCGGAGCAGGTGCGTCAGGCCGATGCACCCCGGCTGGCGATTGTGCTCTCGAGCTTGCTTGGCATGCCCTCAGGTGAAGTATTGGACGCGCTCATGAAACCCGATCGCGTCTGGGTGCCGATCAAGCGCCGCCTCGAACCGGTGGTATCGGATCGGATTATCGAACTGATGGAGCAGGATCCGGCACAGTGGAGCGGGCTGATGTTCGAGTACGAGCAGCAGCGCGTCTACCCGCGCGGTGAATTTGCCGCCCATATCATCGGTGCGGCCAATCTCGAAGGCATGGGCATCAGCGGCGTCGAGGGCTATTATAACGAGATGCTCAGCGGCAGTACGGGTACCATTACGGGCGAAGTCGATGCACAGCAGAATCCGATCTGGATTTCGCCACAGGAAGTGACACCGCCCACGAATGGCGTTGACCTTGAACTGACAATCGATCCGTTCATCCAGCAGGTCGCCGAGCGTGAGATCAAACGGGCTGTCGATGATCATAACGCCGATGGCGGTGTCGCGATTGTGATGGATGTCAAGACCGGCGCGCTGCGCGCGGTGGCGAGCTACCCGACGTACAATCCGAATACCTATTACGAGTACCCTGAAGAGCGCTACAACATCAATCCAGCCGTCTCGGCGCTCTATGAGCCGGGCAGCACATTCAAAATTGCGACGGTCGCAATCGGGATGCAATCGCGCGCGTTTACTGCCGATACCGAGGTCTACGATAGTGGTACGATCGACCGCTACGGCTACAATCTGGGCAACTGGAACCGTGCGCCAAATGGCCCGCTGACGCCCGAGGGTGTGCTGTATTACTCGAGCAATGTCGGTGCGCTGCTGCTCAATGAGAAGACCGGCACCGAGGCGTTCTACCAGGCGGTCGATGCCTTTGGCTATGGCAAGACGACCGGCGTCGATGTCGCTGGCGAAGGGGAGGGGATCGTACCCGATCCCAATGCGCCCGGCTGGAGTCCACTGGTACGTGATACGAATGCGTTTGGGCAGGGGATCGCGGTCACGCCATTACAACAGGTACGCATGGTCGCCGCGCTTGGCAACGATGGCACACTGATGCGCCCGTATGTCGTGCAGCGCCGCTGCCGCGGCGACGATTGTGTCGTCACCGAGCCAAAGCCGATGGGGCAGCCGATCGAGCCGGGCGTCGCGTGGACGGTACGGCGCATGCTGGTGCATTCGGCCAATCATTACGCGCCGGTGGTCTGGGCTCCGGTCACGGGGAGCTACGATGATACGTTTCTGGTGCCGGGCTACGAGGTCTGCGCAAAGACGGGCACATCGTCGATTCCCGATGGCCGCGGCGGCTACGAAACCGATGGGACGATCGGGTCGGTGGTCGGGCTCATGCCCGCCGAACGGCCACGCTATGCGGTGCTGGTCAAAATCGACCGCCCGCGAGATGATATCTGGGGTGTCTCGACCGCTATTCCCGTCTATCAGGCGATCGCCGAGCAGGTGCTGCGCTACGAGCGCATCGCCCCCGATCCGTCACTGGTAGGCCAGGGGCAGCGCGCCGGAGTATCGGCCGAAGAGGCACCCTGATCGCCTTGGCGGTTCGCCGCGAGGGGTTATGGTACAATGCCGCCGGATTGTGCGTATGCAGGAGCTGGCGGTGTTGCGGTTAGGCGATGTGGTTGCTGGAGTTCAGCCGGAGGCGGCGCGGCGCGAGCCGCAGCTCGATCCGGTGCTACAGCATATTGTGTTCAGCGAGGCGGTGATCGACTCGCGGCTCACGACCCCGGAGGCGTTGTTTGTCGCCCTGCGCGGCGATCGGGTCGATGGCCACACGTTCCTGGCCGAAGTGGCGGCGCGCGGCGCGCGGGGCGCGCTGGTGCGGGAGGATCAGCTGTCGTCGTTGCAGGTTGGTCGGCGTTCCACAATCGTGGGGCAGCCGGGCGCCCGCGCCGATGATTTCCTGCTCATTCCTGTCGATGAGCCGCTCACGGCGCTGCATCGGCTGGCAGCCTTCCATCGGGCGAAGTTTCACCCGGCGGTGATCGGGATCACCGGTAGCGTCGGGAAGACATCGACGAAAGAGGCGGTTGGCGCGGTGCTCCAGCGCAGCTTACGTACCTTAAAAAGCCCAAAAAGTTACAATAGCGAAGCGACATTGCCCATCGTGGCGCTTCAGCTGACCGCCGACCACGAGGTTGCGGTCTTCGAGATGGGTATGTACGGGCCGGGAGAGATCGCACGTCTTGCCGCGATCGCCCGGCCCGACATTGGCATCGTGACAAATGTTGGCCCATCACACCTTGGTCGTACCGGCAGTCTCGAGGTGACGGCGCGCGCCAAGGCCGAATTGATCCAAGCACTTCCTGCGGATGGACTCGCAATTCTCAACAACGACGATGACCGCGTGCGCGCAATGGCGCAACTCACAGCGGCGCGCGTCGTCACCTATGGCACCACATCAGACGCGATGTTCTGGGCCGACGAGATCGTCATTCACGGGCTCGAACACACGACGTTTGTTATGCACGCGGAAGGCGGTAGCTTCCCGGTTACTACGCCGCTGCTCGGCCGCCACGTCCCACAACTGGCGCTGCCGGCGGCGGCGGCGGCGCGCGCACTGGGCGTATCGTGGGATGCAATCATCGCCGGGCTGGCCGATCCGGCGCTGCGCGTCCGCGTGCAGACCCGCGCGCTGCCTGGCGGCGCGATGCTGATCGACGATAGCTACAATGCCGCACCGGCATCGATGCTGGCGGCATTGGATCTGCTCGCCGCGCAGTCTGGCCGCCGGGTGGCGGTACTGGCCGATATGCTCGAGCTTGGCAGCGCCGAGCAGCAGGCCCACGAAGATGTCGGCGCGGCGGTTGTCGGGCGCGCCGATATCCTGGTCACCGTCGGTGCCCGCGCGCGCGCAATTGCCGAGCGTGCCTGCGCCGCTGGCATGGATCGTGATGCAGTGTATCCACTTGATGATGTGGCGGCCGCAAAGCGGCTGGTGCCAGATCTGATCGGATCGGGTACAACACTACTGGTCAAAGGTTCACGCGCGATGGAACTCAACCAACTGGTCGATCATCTATATGCGCTATCCGGGCTATAATAGGTTACGGTACGCGTTTCTACGAACGCAAAAGCACCTGCGTGCTCACGGCCGCGCTGCGGCAACACGTATGAGCGAGGTGGAGGACGGCTGTGCAAGACGCATTCCGCGCGGTGCTGGTTCAGGATATGTCGCGAGCGCTGTTACTGGCAGCGGGCGCGTTTGTGCTGACGCTGGTGACTGGTCGCTACTGGATCCGGCTGCTGCGGCATTTTAAGATCGGGAAGCAGATCCGCGAGGAGGGGCCGCAGTCGCATCAAGCGAAAACGGGCACACCGACGATGGGCGGCGTTATCATCCTCATCCCGGTGCTCTTGCTCACACTGGCGTTTAACCTGTTTGACCGCTGGTCAATTCTGGTGCCGCTCGGTGTGCTGGTGGCGTTTGGTGTGCTTGGCGCTGTTGATGATTATATGTCGCTCGTCGGCAGCCGCGCCAAGACCTACGGCTTTACCCCACGCGTCAAGATGGCACTCATGGTACTGATCGCGTTTGTCGCGGCGCTGATACTGTATCTGCCACAGCCGTTTGGGCTGCAAAACTCGGGTATCGTCCGCATCCCGTTTGTTGGGCAGGCCGATATCGGGCTCTGGTTTATTCCCTTTGCGATGCTGGTGATCGTCGCCACCAGTAATGCGGTAAACCTGACCGACGGGCTCGATAGTCTGGCAGGCTGGAATCTGACGCTGGCGTTTGCCGCGTACGGGATCATCACCTTTCTCAATGGCGAGTTTATCAACCTGATGGCCTTCTCGTTTACGCTGGTCGGCGCGTGCGCTGCCTTTCTCTGGTACAACGCGCATCCGGCGCAGGTCTTTATGGGCGATCTCGGGTCGCTCGCACTCGGAGCCGCGCTCGGGGTGATCGCGCTACAATCGCAGCAATGGCTGCTGCTGCCGGTGATCGGGCTGGTGTTTGTCGCCGAAGCAATCTCGGTGATGGTACAGGTCAGTTACTTTAAATGGACGCGCTGGCGCACGGGCACTGGCCAACGCGTGTTTCGCATGTCGCCGCTGCACAATCACTTTGTGTTGCTTGGCTGGAGCGAGACGCAAATTATGCAGCGCTTTGTGCTGGTGGGTATGGTTGCTACCCTGATCGGTGTCTCGCTCGCGCTGACTTTCAACGCTGAGCGCACCGCCCGTGTCGCGCCGCTGCCCGTCGCCGAGGAGCAGGTCGCGCGCCCGTGAACACACTGCGCGGCCGCCGGGCGCTGGTGATGGGGCTCGGTGTCCACGGCGGCGGGCTGGGCGTCGCACGGTTCCTGGTCGCCGCAGGTGCCGGGGTGACGATCACCGATCTGCGCCAGCCCGCAGATCTGCACGAGACGCTTGCCGCACTCGCAGACCTGCCCGTTCAGCTGGTACTTGGTGAGCACCGCGAAGCAGATTTTCGTGCGGCCGATCTGGTCGTGCGCAACCCTGCCGTTCCGGCACACTCACGCTATCTCGCGATCGCTCGCGAGGCTGGCGCGCAGATCGAAATGGAGATGTCGCTCTTCTTTCGGCTCTGCCCGGCCCCGATCATCGGTATCACCGGCACCAAAGGCAAGACGACTACCACCGCGCTCACGGCCGCAATCCTGCGCGCTGCCCACCCCGACACGGTGATGGCGGGCAATATGCGCGTCTCGGCGCTCGAACAATTGCCGCTGATCACGGCGACAACACCGGTGGTGCTCGAGCTGTCGTCCTTTGCACTCGAAGGCCTAGGCGAAGCCGGGCTGAGCCCGGCCTATGCAGCGCTGACCAACCTGGCCCCCGATCACCTCGACAGGTATCCGTCGATGCACGAGTATGGCACCGCGAAGGCGCAGATCTGGCGGCACCAGCGGCCACAGGATACGCTCGTGCTCCCGGCCGGCGATGCCCGCGTCGATACGCTGGCGGCAGCTGCCCCCGGCCGCGTGGTGCGCGTCGCACCCGCAGATCCGGGCGGCGCGCGCACGGTGTTCTGGCGCGCAGATCTGCTGATCGCCCGCGATGAGACCGGCGAGACGATGCTGCTGACCAGCGCCGATGTCCAGCTACCCGGCGTGCATAATCGTCACAACGTCGCGGTGGCAGCGGCGCTCGCCTGGCAATACGGTGTACCGGCGGCAGTGATCGCGGCGGTCACACGCAACTTCGCCGGAGTGGCGCATCGCCAGGAGCCGATCCGTACGTTGCACGGGGTGCGCTACATCAACGATACTGCCGCCACAATGCCCGAGGCCGCCGTCGCGGCGCTGGCGAGCTACGATGCACCCGTCGTCCTGATTGCGGGTGGCGCAGACAAGCAGCTGGATCTCGCCGAGCTTGCGCAGGCGATCGGCAGCTGCACCAAGGCGGTGGTGCTGCTGAGCGGCACCGCGACGCCCGCACTGCACGCGGCGCTTGCGGGTGCCGATCAACCCGTTCACGGCCCGTTCGACGATTTTTCGGCGGCAGTGGCCGCCGCCCAGGCGCTCAGCGCGCCGGGAGATATCGTCCTGCTCTCGCCCGGATGTGCGAGTTTTGGCATGTTCCGCAATGAATTCGACCGCGGCGATCAGTTTCGCCGCTTTGTTGAGGCACTCACCTGATGCGACCACCCGCACGCGCGCTGCCGCCAGTGACGACGGCGCTGCTGATAGCAAACGTCGTCATCTTCTTTGTTCCAGCACTGCTCGATAATTTTGGGGTTCAGATCTTTGGTGAACGCGTCAGCGAGGTCTTGTTCATCTTTGGTGCGAAGATCAACACGGCGATTGCGGCGGGCGAAATCTGGCGCCTGTTTACCGCCACATTTCTGCACGCGAGCGTTATCCATATTGGCTTCAACGGCTTTGCACTCTACTCACTCGGTGCAGATATCGAGCGCGCCTACGGG
>JAYUYF010000533.1:0-18055 GCA_043752605.1 Roseiflexaceae bacterium | reverse complement strand
CCGCCACCAGCCGCGTACGTGGCGAGATCAGCGCATCGAGCCGGTCGACATCGAGCCGCCAGCCCGTCTCTTCCGGGATCAGTGGTACATCGTAGACGACACAGCCCGCATTGAGCGCCAGACCGCGCACCTGCATGTAACCGGGCGACATCACGATCACTTCGTCGCGCGGGCGCAACAGTGTGGCGCAGACCAGCGCGTTGGCCTGCGCCGCACCGACGGTCACCAGCACCTGCTCGGGGCGCGCCTGCGGGTACAACGCCGCGATCCGGCTGCGAAGCTCGTGCGTGCCGTTGACCTCAGGGTAGAACAGACCGGTGTCGAGCAGGGCGATCACGTCGTCGGCGCTGAGCCACTCGCGCGTCGTCAGACATTGCACGCTGCTATCTGCCAGATTGTATTCGACATTGCGCTCGTGCAGCGACTGATACTGCTCGAGGGCAAATGGGGTGAACGAGGTGGTCATTGGCGGCTCGCTTTCATCGGGCGTTTGCCGCCATCGTACCACATTCGCCGCACGCACCCCGTAGGGCGAAGCATTCCCACGCGGGAATGCTTCGGCCAATCACCGCTGCAGCACGGGCAATGCTACCGGCCACCAGACACCCGACGCCGGGGCAACACGCGCGGGCGTCAGCGGATCGCCGAGCAAGACGTAGGTCTGGATCGCATCCAGATGGTCTTCGGGGTCGTTGTCGAACAGCGAGCGGTAGCCCGCCAGCGTCAGCGCGCCCAGCTCGGCCTGCGCGGGTGGTGCGGCCCACAGCGCGCGTTGGAAGCCAGCCTGGAGCAGATTGTGACCATACGCCACACCAAAACCGCTCGGCCCCCAGACCGCAATTGCGCCGTTGGGAGCCAGCACCAGGCTCTCGTCGATCGTCCTGCCGCCAAATGTTGGTGTCTGAAATGCGCTACTCAGACAGGTCATTGAAAGAACGATCGGGTTGCGGCCGCTGTTGGTGAGCGTCTCGGCTTCGTATAGCCCAAACAGGTACGATGGCTCGGCACCCGCGCCGGTGAACGCCCACTGGAATTCGTTGCTGTGGCCGATGTAGAGCAGCAGACCGACACCGCTGTTGAGCGCGCTGCGCAACCGCCGCAGTGATGCCGCCGGGCTCGATTCAAACTTACTCGCGCTGATGCCCGGCCGTGGCGCGCCAAAATACAGGTTGCGCTGGGCGATACCGGCTGGCAGCAACGCAGCAGCGTTCTCGGCGAGTTGCGCAAAATCGCCCGCGCTGTCGATATCATCTGCCAGCAGCACCGCGCGCGAACGCCAGCCCGCGCTACCGCTGGCGGTCTCGTAGCCGATGATTTTGGCAACCAGCCGATCAAGCTCCGCAGTGGTGTTGACCGGCAGCCGCCCGATCGCAATATCGGGCAATGGATCGGTGAGCGGATTCTCACCGTCGAGCAGCCCGTAGCATGTATCGCAGGCGGTCTCGTTTTGCCACGGGCTGATACGCAGCAGATACGGCGGCACCAGGTTGCGGTTGTTGGCCCCTTTGCGCAAATAATCGAACGGATCCGACGTACCATCACCCACCAGCACGATCGCGCGCGGACGCGGGTTCCAGGTTGCGTAGGCGTGGCGCACAAACGCACGAATGGCCTGCGGGCTGACCTGGCCACCCGCCCACGCATCGTAGATCGCATCGGTGCCGATGACGACCGCGCGCGTGCCGCGCGTTTGGCGGTGTGCGATCAGCGGTGCCAGCCCTGCCTGCAGTTCGGCGGGCGCGATGTAGACCGCGTCCGCGCCGCTGATTGCCGCGATCGCGTTTGGCGCAAAGCGCGCCAGCATCGGCGTGGCGAGCGTCTCGCTGCCGGTCACCAGGTAGCTGCGCCCCGCGCTGGTATCTTCAAATTGCGGTCGCGCGCTGAGGTCGAGCCGTACGGGTGCGGCCGGATCACTGATATCGTACAGATCGGCATCGGCGGCGAGCCCGGCGATCTGGTAGCGCCGCGCGACCGGATCGCCCTGGAAGCGCGCCCCGCGGCCATCGAGCTGCAGCGCGACCGGGCGGCTCCAACTGATCAGATCGACGAGCGCGATCGCCGGTGCCGCACCCGCTTCGAGCGTCAGCGTCGCATCGCTACTGTTTGGTAGCGCCGCCGCCGCACCCCAGCCCCTACCACTCGCCACATTGCGAGTCACGCTGCTGCCGGCCGCACCCAGCCGCAATACGTGTGCTGTGGGCGCATCGGCCAGCAGGTCGGGCGTCAGCAACATCGTGCCAGCGGCGGCGGGCAGCAGCGTTGGCATCGTAAACGGCAGGGTGGCGGCGGGCAGGCCAGCCCCCGCGCGCATGTCGGCCGAGAACCAGTGGTCGCCGTCTGCACCGGGGCGCCGCGCGCTGTAGTGTGCCGGGAAGCGCCAGCTGCCCTGTTCATACGCAGTCGTGAAGAGCGGCGTGCTGCCCGCCGCCAGCGCGCGGCGCATGACGCGCGCCCCAGGCGTGCTGGTGAATGTCAGATGGTAGGTAGCATTGCGGTTGTAGCGATCGCCGGGCGGGGGTGCATAAAAGCGGATAGTGTCACTTGTGTCGAAACGACTATCCTCACCACTAAACAGCTCGATCGGAATTTCGATGCCCGCGCGCGCCAGCCGCACGCCAGCGGGGACAATCGCCGCCAGATCCACACCGGCGGCCGCGAGCGCCGCGCCGCTGATCTGCTGCATGGCCGACCGGGTGACGGTGACGCGCAGCCCACCGGCGGCGGCCATGTCTACGGGCGGCAGCGGAGCCGGACTGAGCGCCGCCGGTGCTGCAGCCAGTGTGCCGGGCAACGCGGCGCCAGCCACCAGCGCCTCGATCTGCTGCAATGCGCGCGGCGTACCATCATGTGAGAAGACCGGCGCGATGCCCAGCACCACAAGGTGTTCGCCCTGCATCTGGCCGCTGCGCAGCACACGAATCGGCGTGGTGGGCAGCGGGTCGGGCAGATCGCCAGCGAATGGCAGATCGGCGCTTTGCACGATTGTGATCTGTGGCGTTGTGCCAGCAGGCAGCGCCAGCACCACGGGTTGCAGAACATCGCCCACCTGCCAGCGGATCCGCACCGCACCCGCTTCGGCGGCCAGCAACGGCGCGGGTCGGGTCTCGGCGGCGTGTGCAGGCACAATACCGGCGACAACAACAAAGAACACAAATACGAATCGCAACATAAAGACCCCCTGCGTGCGCGCGGCGGCGCGTGACCACTAATTATGTCATTTTAGCCGAATAGGACACAAAAATGTCACGCTGGCAGCCGATCTGTGCAGCGTGACACGGCCGTCGAACAGGCAAATTATCTGCGCGCGAGGAAACGGTTGCGCAGCCAGAACCCAAGCGCACCGAGTGCCAGTGCAAGGCCAACAATCAGGACCCCCGCATCGGCGGGCGCGCCACCATCGGCGGTCTTTGGCAGCGCCACCGGCGGCAGCGGCGTCGCCGTCGGCGCGGGCACAGCGCTGGGCAGCAGCGTCTCGGTGACGGTCGGCGAGGGCTCGATCACGACCACAGGTGTGGGCGAGGGCTCGGGCGTCGGTGTCGCATCCGGGCGCGATTCGCGCGTCGGGCGTGGTGTCTCAGTGGGTGCTGGTGGTGTGGTCGCCGTCGGTGCTGGCGTGTCGGTCGGCGGCGTGGTCGCCGTGGGTGCCGGGGTATTGGTGGGCGGCTCGGCGGTTTGCGTCAGCGCCAACATGCCACTGGCCGCGACCGGCACGGGTGTTGCGGTGAACCCGGCCAGCAGCGCAAGCGCGACCAGCGCACACAGCAGGGTGGCGGATCCGGTAAGTTTTCGCACGTCGTTCCTCTTCATAATTGCGCGGCCCAGCATGCTGGCAGCCTGCATTGCTGAAGCGGCGCGCGGCCGCTTCGGGGCGGATGACACACGCTAGTATACATCGTTCCATCACATCACTTGCTACGCGGTTCTGACGTTGGGGCGCGACGTAAAGTTTTGCAAGCAGACGTACCACAAAGCCGTTGTGTTTTTTGTATCTTCGTAGTGAAACGGGATGGTATGCAGGACTCTCCGTCACAGCGGACTTCGGTATTGCGGTACCGTGTAGCGGTGCAGCGTGCTATACTGACGCCACATTAAGGGAGAGGAGCACAGGTGGCGGTGCTACGAAGCGTCGCTCGATTCCAGACAATCCTGCTCGCGTGTGCTGCGCTCGCCACCGTGCTGGGGGTTGGTGCGTGGCGGGTCGCATTGCCACGTAGCGGTGCGCCGCCCGCGATTCGCAGCATCAGTCCGGCTGATGGCGCGCGTGGTGTTGCGCCGCGCACGGCGATCATTGTGCGCTTCACGGCAGCGATGAACACCCGCAGTGTCATGCGGGCATTGACGATCGATCCAGCCCTCCCGGCCACGCTCGGCTGGGACGCGGCTCGCCACACACTCACGATCACGCCCGGCGTTGCCCTCGCCGCTGATACCGAATACCGGCTCACGATCGGTACTCACGCCACCGACCAGTTCTTTCGGCCACTGGCAGAGCCTGCCCGGCGCACGTTTCGCTCGGCAGCCGCACCAGCCATCGTACTGACACTGCCCGCCAGTGGTGCGCTTGTGGATCCCGACACCGCAATCGCGATTCAGTTTGGCCAGCCAATGGTGAATGCTACGCTGGCGAGCACAGCTGGCGTATCGTTGACGCTCGACCCACCCACAGTCGGGCAGATGGTGTGGGTCGGCCAGGATCTGTTGCTCTTCCAACCCGATGCCCCGCTGCTGAGCAGTACAGTATACGCGGCAACGCTTGCGGCCGGAGTACCGGACATGCGTGGTGGCACAACGACCGCACCCGTCAGCTGGGCATTTCGTGTTGCTGCACCCGTCGTGGTGCTCGAGACACCAGCGCCAGGTGACCGGGTCGCGGGGCCACGTGCGCCGCTGGTGCTCCGGCTGAGCCACCAGCTGCCACTTGCCGAAATCCGTCGGGCGTTTGCGATCGACCCTGCGTTACCCGGAGTTCTGGAAGCTGCGCGCGCGCTCGGCGGCGGGCAAATCATTACGTTTACCCCAGGTATCGATTGGTACCCGGAACGCACGTATCAGGTCACATTCACGACCGGGAGCACGACGCCACCTGGCATGCGCTTTGAAGGCCCGGCGCGACCACAACTCGTCGCACGGTTTCCCGGCGAAGGACAACTCCTCAGCACTGGCAGCGACATCCGATTGGTGTTCGCACAACCGGTCAGCGCCGAACAACTGCGCGATACGATACAGTTTGATCCACCCGTCGATGGCGTCGCGATTACGTCGGTCGGTGGCGAGGCACGCATCACGGCAAACTTGCGACCTTCGGCGGCGTACACGCTCACAGTTGCTGCTGCGCTCGCAGGCAGGGACACCGATCTGCGTATACGCACCGCCAGCCTGCCCGCGCGTCTTACGCCAGATCCACAGGTGCAATCCGGGATCGTTCGTCTATCGACGGGTGTGCCACTGATGCTGCCCGTGCAAATCACCAATATTGCGACACTCAGCGCGGCGATCTATGCGCTCGACGATTCGAGCGCGGCGCTGATCGCCGGGATGCCGCTGGCCGCCCGCGCCAGTTTCGAACCGGCGCGCTATCAACTCCCGCAACTTGCAGCAGTTCGCCTGCCAATCGGCGGGCAAGCCGATCTGCCGACCAACACCACGCTGACGTTCAGCGAGACGATTGGCCTTGCGCCAGGATTTTACCTGCTCCGCCTGACCAGTAGCGAAGGGCCGCGCGCAGATCTGCTGGTTGTTGTCGGCGCGGCACAGAGCATTGGTGCCGCCACCGATACGCTCGCGATCTTGCGTGCGCGCGATCCTGCGGCAGGAACACCGCTGATGGGCCAGCCTGCAGCACTCTATAGCGAAGGTGTGCTGCTGCGCGCCGGGCAGACCGATGCGAGTGGCCGCTACACGACGACACTATCCACAACAATACCGGCGACCGTCACGCTCGTGCTGGGCGGCACGGCACCCGATGTCGTCGCGGTCGCGCGCCCGGCAGCCCGTGTGACGACCGCACTCGACCTGTTCACCGACGCGTCAATCTACCGGCCGGGCGAGCTGATCACGGCATTTGTTGTGACTGACGATGCCACGCGCGCCGCACCAGCCGATCTGGTCTTGCGGAGCACCAGCGATCCCTATCTCAATACGCTGCGGTTGACGGGCAGTGCGGCGCTGATCTCGGGTACGTTCCGCCTTGGTCAGGATAGACAACCGGCATTTATTCGTATCGGTGCAACGCGTGCAGGCAAGACGGCACAGACGTCAGTCGTCCTGCTGCCGCAGTCGGAGGGGCTCGATCTCGTGATTGAGCCGCTGCGCGAAGGACGGGTGACGCTCGTGCTGCGCACCAGCAGCGGCGCACCTGTTCCCGATACCATAATCTCCTGGCAACGCGGCGATGTCACCCGCGCGCGCACGACGAACGGCGATGCAACGTTTGCCCAACCGGCTGCGGGAGGTGTAGCACGCGGCACCACGACGACCGATGCCGCTGGTAGGGCGACGCTGGCGATCGATCTGACCGAGGTTGGCAGCGAGAGCGCCCTGATCGCCTGGGTCAATGATGGCGATCTGCACGCCGCTGCCGTGCGCTATCTCGACCCGGCACCCGTACAGCTTGGCATCGCTGCGCCAGGCTTCGCCGCACCGGGTAGCCCATTCGTCGTACGTCTTGTCGCGCAGGATCTCGCCGGACGACCGATCGCCAATATTCCGTTACGTGTATCAATGGCGCGACAGGTTGCAGGTGGCGAGTTACCTGCCGATGTCCGTGAATTGCGCACCGACACGAGTGGTAGTGCACAACTACGGCTCAGCGCCGCCGAGACCGGGATCTACCAGATCACCGTGCAGGGGGTTGCCACGTCTGCCGACAGTGTGCGCGCGCGGGTCATCGTGGTACCAGAACAGGACACGTTGCTCGTCGAACGTGTACAGCGCGGCGCGACAGCCGAACTCCAGGTCGTCGCCGCGACCATTCCGGGGGAACCCGTTCTCGTAGCCATCGAAGCGACGGGAGTTGTGACACCAGACATTCGTGTGATTACCCCGACGACGCAGCTCGTACGCATCGCCGACACCGGCGCGGCTGCGACGCGGCTCACGCTGTTTGCAACGGGGCGCGCACCTCGCAGTGCGGCGCTCCCGGCGACGGCGGATCCGGTGCTGCTTCGTCTCACCACCGATCGTATGAATTATGCACCTGGCACGCGCGCCACGCTGATTATCAGCGCTACCGATGCCACCGGCGCAGCAGTCGAGCCACCCGTTTTGCTGACACTAACCAGGCCCGATGGGCAATTCTCACGCGTACTCCTCCCGCCACGCGCCGGGCCACAACGCGTGATGCTCCCATTGCCAGCCGCGCAGGGCACGCTGCGGATCAGCGCGCGCGCCGTCCGCAGTGGCGCGCAATCCGAAGCATCCATCGATCGCACGTTGCGCGACCCGCTGCTGGACCTGGCCACCCCACCGCTGGTGCGCGTCGGCGATGAAGCCGATGTCACGCTGCGCGCCACGCGCAGTGCCACAGCGGCGATCAACGCCACGCTGATGATCAGCGATGCGCTGGGCCTGGATACCGCACCGCGCTTACTCATCACCGCACCGATCCACTGGCGCGCCGGATTTGTTTCGCCCGGTACAGCCCGGTTCACAAGCAGTGCCGCAAACAGTACGGTCAGCAGCACGACGACCGTCATCGCACCACCAACGCCGCCAGTGGCCACCACACAATTACTGCGTAGCTGGCACGACCCGCAGAGCGGCGCGCTGCGCGATCCGGCACAGATCCGCGCAGGCGAAATGGTCGAAGTGCGATTGACAATCGCGATCACCACGACCGACACGCTGACGATCACCGACCAGCTTCCCGCCGGAGTGATGATCACCCAAACAGCTGACGCGCGCAGCGATCGGCTCACGCTGGTTGCCACCCGCACGCTCGCAGAACCAGGCATCGTCGTCATCCGCTATCAGGCGCGCGCCATCTGGCCCGGGCGCTTCCACGCACCCGCCGCTAGCGCGACCGATGCGCGTGGTACAATACGCGCGGTATCTATCCCGATGGTGGTCACTATCATTCGGCGCGAGTAGACAGGGCGAACAGACACTGATGCAACGCCTGATTACTCGCATTGTGCTGGCCGCGCTGCTCGTGGGCTGGCTGATGCCGCCACCCGCACCCGTCGCGGCGCTCGCACCCGGCATCGCCATCCCGCCGCTGGACGGCGCACCCTTTGGCCTCAATACCCACCTGGCCACGCGCTACTGGCTGCCGGAGAGTATGAATGTCCCGGCCGATACCATCGCAGCGGCGGGCGTGGGCTGGGCACGCGAAGATATCCACTGGTTCCGCATACAACCTACACCTGACACCTGGGACTGGAGCTTCAACGACCGTGCGATCAGCCTGCTCAATGAGCGCCGGGTTCAGATCCTCGGTGTGATCGGTCATCCACCCGGCTGGGCGACGCCATACGGCGGCGATCAGGCTGATACACTTTCATTTTATGCGGCCGATCCCCAGCGCTTTGCCGCGTTTGCCGGGGCGGTCGCGCAGCGCTACGCGGGCATCGTACAGCACTGGGAAATCTGGAACGAGCCAGACAATCCGCTGTTTTGGAAGCCTGCGCCGGATGCGCGCGCCTACGCCGAACTACTGCGCGCCACCAGCGCCGCGATCCGCGCCATCGACCCGCAGGCGCAGATTCTGATCGGTGGCATCAGCCCGTTTAGTCTGCGCTTCTTGCGTGGTGTGGCCGATGCGGGCGCGTGGGAGAGCTTTGATCTGCTGGCGGTACATCCGTATGTTATGCCCTGGTCGCCAGAGAACGCAAACCTTGTTGCATCGCTCGATGCCGTGCGCGCGTTTGCCGCCGAGCGCGGCGCAAAGCCGATCTGGGTGACCGAATATGGCTGGTCGAGCGGGCCAGGCGATGGCGATCCGGTCGGAATTGTCGATCGGCAGCGGCAGGCCGATTATCTGGTACGCGGCGCGCTGGCGCTCTGGCAGGCGGGTGTCGAGCGGATCTTCTGGTACACGCTCAAAGATGATCCGGGCAACCCGTTTGGGCTGTTTGCCGAGGGCGAGGGGTATCAGGATTACCAGGTACCAAAACCCGCCTACCGCGCGCTTGCCGAACTCAATCGCCAGCTTGCCGGCGCAGAATATGTGGGCGTGCGCGATCTCTTTGCGCGCGAGGCGGTCGTCGATTTCGAGCGCTTTGGCGTCTGGCGACGTGGTGACCAGCCAAATGGCACCTTTACACCCACGCAGGCGATCCGACGCACTGGCACCACGGCGGCAGCGCTCAGCTATCGCTTCGATACACTGAACAATGATTTCGTCGTCTTTCGCAGCGAGCGTGCGCTGCCGGTGCTCGGCGCGCCCACCGCGCTGGGTATCTGGGCCTACGGCGATGGCAGCGGCCATACACTCAAGATCTGGCTGCGTGATGCCGAGGACGAAGTATTGCAATATACGCTCGGTGCGGTGGGGCAACAGGGCTGGCGCTTTATGCAGACACCGCTGCGTGGTGCGGTCTTCCCCGTCGACCGGATCAGCGGCGCGGGCAATGGCATCGCTGATGCCCCGATTCGCATCGAGGCAATCGTGCTCGATGATGCCAGCGATGAGCAGCGCGGCACGGGGACGGTGTATCTTGATGACCTGACCGCATTCATCGGCCCTGAGGCGTATGATCTGCAACTCCGGCGCGGCGATGAGCGCATCGATGTGCTCTGGGCTCCGATGCCGATCGTCGTCAGCATCGAGAGCACCAGCACCAACGCGCGTGTCAGCGGCCGCGATGGTGCCAGCATCACGATGCCGGTGCGCGACGGGCGGTTGGTACTCACCATCGGGCCATCACCACAATATGTGCGCCACCGCCGCCCGTAACCCCGTCCGCACCCACGCACCGCTCCGCCGCTCCCGCCCCGCGCCGCCGCAATCACACCACGGCCGTGACCCAACCCCACCAGGCCATACCACCCGCCAGCACCAGCGCCGCCAGTGCCAGCAGCGAGTAATACACCCGCCCGGCTGTCGTCCACCAGCCGCGCGCCCACGCCACACCGGCAAACACTCCTGACCCGACTGCCAGCAGCGCCACCAGCGGCGGCAGCAAGAACAGCGGCAGCAACGATCGCGGTGCACCGACGGCGAGCGTCAGGTCGTTTTGCAAGACCGTAGTAAAAATCCAGCCCACATAACCTACAAGAAAGATCGTGGCGAGTACGGCCACACCCACAATCGCGAGCCGGGCCAGTGTGGTGGGCGCGGGCTGCGGGCGGCGGCGGCCCGCAATGATGCGGTACAGCCACAGCAATGGCCAGATCACAAATGGCGTACCCAGCACCAGCAGCGGCAGCACAATTGGCACCAGCCGCTCGAGGCCGCGCGCATTGAGCGCATCGAGCAACCAGCCACCCGAGTGCAGGAACATGGTGTTTGCTGGCGAAAACAGCGCGGGTGGGCCGGATTCTGCACAACTGGTGTCTGGTGTCTGCGCAGGATCAGCCAGAAACGCGATGGTGATCGCTGTCGCGCATTCGCTCGAAAACAATGCACCGTGTGCAGTATCGGCGAAGGTTACATTCGTCGCATTGGGCAGCCCGGCCGCCACCTCGGCACCAAACTGCGGCGGCGTGATCGGGTCAAACTGCCCGTTGAGCAACAACGTCGGCAGATCGTTACGCACCGGCTCGTCGGCGCTTGGGCCGAGCGGTGCCAGGTCAAATGCATCACAGATCACCAGCGTTTCGGCAAAATCTGTGCGGGCATTCTCGGCAAAGATCGGGTCGACACCTTCGAGCGGCACCTGGTCAGGTGTGTTATCGGCCTCCTCAGCGCAGGTAACGGTGTAATACATGCCAATCGCGACCGAATCGTTGAACAGAAACGCCGATGCGATCGCACCAATTTCACCAAACTGGCTCTGCTCAACGCGCTCGATCAGCCGTGGCACACCGCGCACCAGCGTCCGGTCGTACATCGCTTGAAAGAGTAGCCCGGTCAAGCCCTCGCCGTTAAGCACCGCATCATAGGTGCGGTTGGCTTCACCATTGGTAATTCGCATCCGCGCCGGATTTGCATCAAGCTTCGCAATTAGCGCCGTGAAGCGATCCTTCAAATTTGGATACGCGGCATTGCAGGCTGGATCGGCCGCGCAGGTGCTAAATACCTCATTGAACACGCGTGTCTGCGACTGTGGGACATACAGATTGAACGAATTTGGCAGCGTCACCACCGCATCAAGGATCACGCTGCGCAGCAGATCGGGGTGGCGTTGCATGACGTGCTGGCCAAGCTGGGTACCATATGAGACGCCGTACAGGTTGATCTGGTCAAACCCGAGCGCAGCAGCGATCGCGGGCACGTCATCGGCATTCTCGAAGCTATTGAACGCACCAAGGTCGACGCCATCTGCGATCAGCCGCGCCCGGCACGCCAGCAATGCCTCGCGCCCAAGCCGCAGCGCTTCCTCGCGCGGCAGATCCTGCTCGATCGTCCGGTCAGTCAAGGCTGCTGACTCAGGACAACCGAGGAATGGCTGTGAAAACTTGGTACCACGCTGGTCAAAAAGAATGACATCATAGCCATCGCGCACCGAAGCTGCCAGCGGCAGGCTCAGCACAATATTGTAGGTCTCGATCGTCGAGCCACCCGGACCACCCTGCAACATGACCAGCGGCTCGGCAAATACACTCGTACCACGTGCGGGCAAAAAGACCGTCGCAAGTTTGATCGTCGCGCCGCCCGGGTCTGCGTGGCGTAATGGTACGGTGGTGTAGCCACACAGCGCATTCGGATCAGCGACCTCGAATTCGGCGCACGGTACTTCAGCAAAATCACCTGTTGGCGTCGGCGCAGCAGATACTCGCGCGGCAGGAATGAACGCCGTCAACACGAGTACCAGGGCGCAAACCAGCGCGGAATATCGTCGCATACCGTCCCTTATTCTTTTGGCAGATCGAGCTCGTTGAGCCGAACCGTCTTGCGTGTGCCAAATTTCATCGTCTTCTGGCCTTCACTGCTGAGGCGGCCAGTCTTATTCAGATTGTCGATCTCGCGCTCCATCGTCTGCGCCAGTTCGAGTTCGCCCTGGCTGAGCAGCCGGGTGACCGCGCTCTGCAATTTTTGCGTAGCGGCCGACACATCGCCCGCCTGCAAATCCTGGAGCGCGCGCGTCTGCAATTTGAACGCCGAGACCTTCTCGACAATATTCATCACCGGCGCGTTGACCTGTGCGGTCTGTGCAGGCAAATCGGCAAAGCTGAGCAACAGATCGGTGCGCTCGACCGCGCCAAACACGTGCTGCTGCGGGATATCAAAGCCGACTTCGACCTCGCCGATACGGTACTGGCCGGCCGCGCGCGGGTCGATCAGGAGTTCAAACAGCAAACCGCGACCGACACCCGCTTCGACATCGCCGAGCGCCACCGCGACATCGCGCTCGTTGACCGGCCGAAACCCCAGATTGCTGATCAGCGGCACGACCTGCCAGATCGCACGCGGTGTGACACCCGGTGCCGGGTGTAGCGTGAGTTGGGCATTCTGCACCGAAGATGCCTGCGCGCGCTGGACGGTCGCCTTAAAATAGTCGGCGATCGCATCGGGCTGGTCGATATAATCGGCCTCACCATTTGAGCGTTGCGCCATCGCATCGAGCAATTCCTCGTTCCAATCGTTGCCCATGCCGAGCGCGGTGATCGGGATGCTGGCGCGCCCGGCATCGTCTGCGACGCGCAAACAGTCCCGTTCGCCTTCGGTCTGACCATCGGTGAGGAGCAACAGACGGCGCACGGCATCGGCGGGACCACGCGCCACTTCGCGGAGACCCACCTCGATCGCCGGGGCAATGCGCGTGCCACCACCATCACGGATGCGCCCGACGGCTGCGGTGAGCGCCGCACGATCGGCGGCTGGCTGTGCAGGTACCAACACATCCACGCGATGGTCAAACACGACGATCGACGCGATATCCTGCGGATCGAGCAACTCGACCGCGCGCAGCGTCGCGCGCCGCAACCGCTCGATCTTCTCGCCCTTCATGCTGCCGCTGTGATCAAGCACAAACGCCACATTAATCCGCGCGCGCACCTGCGCTGTCTCGGCGGCTGGCTGTACCTCCAGCAACACATATGCGACCTGCGGCGTCGTCGAAACCGCAAGAAATGGGCGTGCTGGCGTCGACCGAAATGTCAAATGCTCGCTCATCGTTTCTCCCACATCACCGCACACCCTGCCGCGCGGTATACATCTCACATCTTACGTCTCAATTGGTCGCACGGTTGCGCCGTGCATCACTCTGCGCAGCATACCACGGCCACGGTCTGTATGGTACAATCGATCACGCAATCTCCAGACAGGTAGCAACATTATGGCGCAAACAACCGAACTGCTGGCGCCCGGCACGCTCATCCGCGGCCAGCGCGCCGAATATCGTATCATGGGCCTGATCGGTCGCGGTGGCATGGGCGCAGTCTACCGCGCGAGCCGCACAGCAGATGGCACGATCTGGGCCTTGAAAGAGATGCGCCCGCCCGATGACGCATCGCCGACCGAACTCGACGAGAATCGGCGGTTGTTCATCCAGGAGGCCGAGTTGCTGGGCCGCTTGCGCCACCCCGCGCTGCCGGTCATGGCCGAGTTGTTTGCGGTGCAGGGCCGGCCGACGATGGTGATGGAATATGTGGCGGGTAAGACGCTCGAAGCCACGATGCGTGATGCCAACGCGCCGCTCGCCGAACAGGTGGCGGTGGGTTATACCATCCAGGTGGCGCGCGTGCTGCATTACCTGCACACCCGCCAGCCGCCGATCATCTACCGTGATCTCAAACCCTCGAACGTGATGCTGACGCCCGAGGGTGTTATCAAGCTGCTCGACTTTGGCGTGGCGCGCACCTACAAAGCGCGGCAAACAAAAGACACAATCGCGATGGGTTCGGCGGGCTATGCGCCGCCCGAACAGTACGGCAAAGGCCAGACCGACGCGCGCTCGGATGTGTATGCGCTGGGTGCGACGCTGCTCCATCTGCTGACCAATCTGCCACCCATCCCGCTGCAAACTCCCACGCCCGGCTCGATCCGCGCGCTCAATCCGTCGGTCGATGCCGAGACCGAGCAGATCGTGGCGCGTGCGATGGAGCAACGCGCCGACGCACGCTTCGCTGACGCCGATGGTTTCGAGCGCGCGCTACACGGCCTGCTGACGATACCCTTCGTCGATCCGACGACGCGCGTCGCGCCACCGCCGCCGCTTGACCCACCCGCCGCCGCGCCAGTTGTGCCACCCGCCGTCCCTGCCAAACCGGCCATACCTGCGGCGGCGACTCCGGCGGCGGCCACGCCAGCCGTCAGCCCCGGCGGGGTGGTGTGTGCGCGCTGCGGTCGCACGGCCAAACCAGGAGCACGCTTCTGTGCCGGGTGTGGTTCGGAGCTGGTGATACAAGCCGCTACCCCCGCCCCGCGCACGGCACCACGACCGGCGCCCACGCCCAGGATGCCCGAGCTGCGCGTTACCTCGCCGCGTGGGGCCTGGCAACAACTCATTGAGCGCACGCCGTTGCGCATCGGGCGGCGTGATCCGCGGCGCAGCCATTACCCCGAACTCGATCTGGCCGAACACGATCGTGGCATCGCCAGTCGCAACCACGCGATCATCTCGCTGGCGGCTGGCACGTATCAGATCACCGATCTTGGATCGACGAACGGGACATTCCTCAACGGCACGGCGCTGCCGCACCATCAGCCAAAGAATTTGCGCAGCGGCGACCGGATCAAAATCGGCGAAGTCGAAATCGAGTTTCGCTGGCAATAGGAGCGAGATCATGCGACCACGGGTGCTTATTCTGCGCGCCGCTGGCCTCAACCGCGATGAAGACGCCGCACACGCGGTGACACTCGCGGGCGGCGAAGCGGTGCGCGCGCACGTCAATCGGCTGGTCGATCGCACACTGCGGCTGGCCGATTTTGCGATGCTGATCATACCGGGTGGCTTCTCCTACGGCGATCACCTCGGCGCCGGCCGCCTGCTGGCTATCGATCTGCAACACCGCCTGGCAGATCAGTTGCACCCGTTTGTCGCCAGTGGCCGCGCGGTGATCGGGATTTGCAACGGCTTCCAGGCGCTCGTCAAGGCGGGGCTGCTGCCGGGCGACGCGCGCGCCACACTGACAGATAACACCTCCGAACGTTTTGAGTGCCGCTGGGTGAGCGTCACCCCGCAGCCACAGACGGTCTGCCCGTTTGTGCGCGCGCTCGACCATTCGATCGAGACCCCTGTGGCCCACGGCGAAGGGCGCTTTGTGCTGGCCGATCCTGCCGCACTGGCCGCGCTCGATGCCAGCGGCCAGGTGGCGCTGCGCTACGCCGCCGATACCTACCCCGCAAACCCCAACGGTTCTGTTGCCGCTATCGCCGGTGTCTGTAATGCGCAGGGGAATGTCCTCGGCCTGATGCCACACCTCGAAAATGCCGTCTTGCCACACCAGCATCCACGCTGGACGCGCGAGCCCGCACGCGCCGAGGGCGAAGGACTGGCACTATTTCGCCACGCGGTAGTCTACGCCGCCAGATAATCGGCGAAACCCGGGCAGGCGGTCGTTCGTACATTTGAGAGTGCCAGGCCGCCTCCTTACCCCTCCCACCTGTTGAGGAACGGGCGCATCACGCCGGGGTGGAGATAGAAAGCCACAATGCAAGACTTCTTTCTCGGTGCAAATCTGCCGTTCTTCGTCGCCCTGATCGCCGGACTGCTACTGGCGCTCACGCAAATCGTCGGCGGTGGCGGTGACACCGATCTCGATGCCGACGCCGATCTCGATGCCGATACGCCGGCTGATGGTGGCGCGATTGGCGGGCTGCTGGAGTTTATCGGCGTTGGACGCTTGCCGATCCTGCTCGTGGTGATGACGCTGTTGATTGTGTTCTCCGTCGTCGGCCTGCTCGCGAACGCGCTGGTACGAACCATCGTGGCTGGTACGCCAGGCTGGTTGCTGGCCTTCTCATTGCCGCTGAGTGTAGTGGCCGGGGTGCCAATCACCAGCGCGCTGAGTGGTCTGCTCGCACAGGTCACGCCACGTTCGAGCACTGCCGTCGGGTTTGAAGAACCGGTCGGCTGTATCGGGCGAGTCGCGAGCCCACGTGTGAGCACCACCTACGGGCAAGTCCGCGTGACAGACCGGCGCGGTGGGCATCATACCGTCTTCGCGGTGATCGACGACGGCGCACCGATCGCCGAGAGCACCGAAGTCGCACTGCTGCGCTACGATGCGCAACAACGCCGGTTTATTGTGCGGCAGATCAGCTAAACACAGGGAGCGGCGCATGTTTGATGAATTGACGGGTCTCGGGCTGACAGTCGTGATCGTGGTCGTGAGTCTCCTGGTGCTAATTATCGCGTTTTTCGCGATGTGTAGTACGTTTTTATGTCAAAGCACCCGCCGACCGTGCGTTTGTCAAGACCGGCGGCGGCAAGCCAAAAGTCGTCATCAATGGTGGCGACTGGGTCATCCCCGCGTTCCACACAATCATCTGGGTCGATTTGCGCACGATGGACATCGATATTGAGCGCACCGAGACCAACGCGCTGCTGACGATCGACCCGCAGTATGCCGATATCAAGGCGATTTTCTACATCAAAGTCAACCCGATTGCCGAAGATATCGAGCGCGCTGCACGCACAATCGGCGGCGGCGAAGTCGGGCCCGACAGTGTCAAGCGGCTGGTCGAGAGCAAGCTCGAGGGTGCGTTGCGCGATGTGGCGGCCACATTTGCACTGATGTCGTTGCATCAGGAGCGCGAGAAGTTTGTCGAGCGTGTGCAGAATCTGGTGCGCCAGGATCTGGCCGAAAACGGCCTGTTGCTCGAATCGGTCTCGATCACCACGCTCAAAAGCGCGCGCCAGGGTAGCTTTGGGATCGATGACGTCTTCGGTGCTCAGGTCGCCCGCGCCAATGCGCAGGTCATCCAGAAGGCGCTGCGCGAGCGCAACGAGATCGACCAGAGCACCCAGAATGATATCGCGCGCCGCAACGCTTCTGCCGAGCAGGAGCGCAACGAGATCGAACAGAACAAGTTGCTCGAAATTGCCACGCGCAACGCCAAAGTCGAGCAAGAGACACTGATGCTCAACCAGGCGCTGGCTGAGGCACGCGCCACGCAGCAACGTATCGTGCTGATCAAACAGGCCGAGGAAAAGAGTTCGGCCGACCAGGCGACGTTTGACCGCGAGCGCGCGGCCGAGCTCGCACGCGTGGCCCGCGACCGCGCGATCGCCGAGGCCGAACAAGAGAAGGAGCAGGCGGTCAAGCTCGCCGAACAGCGCAAAGAGCAGGCGATCCAGCTCGCCGAGCAGGAGCGCGAGCGTGAAGTGCGCCGCAGCGAAGTGTTCAAGCAGCAGACGATCGAGGTGGCAGACCAGGAACGACGGGTGGCGCTCGCGGTGCAGCAGACCGCGCTCGAAAAGGCCGAGCAACAGCGGCTGGTGCAGGCCGCCGAGCGTGAGGGTGCCGCGCAGGAGTTGTTAACCGTCGAGGAGACCTCGGTCGCGCGGCGCGAGGCGGCGATCCAGATCATCAGCGCCGAACGCGACGCACAGCGCGAGATGATCGCGCGCAAAAACGAGGTCGAACTGGTGGCGCTACGCCAGCTGCGTGAGGCATCGGCGCAGGCCGAAGCAGCACAACAACTCGCCAACGCGACGCGCACCGAAGCGCAGGCCGCAGCCGATGCCGAGCGCATGCGCGCCGCCGCGACCCAGGCGCGTGGGCAGGCCGAGGCCGATGCCGTGCGCGCGCAGAAGCTCGCCGAAGCTGAGGGGCAGCGGGCGCTCGCAGATGCGTTGGCCGCCAACGATTTTGTCAGCCAGCGGCTCGAACTCGAACGGTTGCGGTTTCAATCGCAGGTTGCGATCGGCACTGCACAGGCGCAAGCCATGGGCGATGCGCTGGCGGCGATGGATTTCAAACTGTATGGCACCGCCGAGACTGCGCAGCAGATCCTGCGGCTGGTTGGCCTCGCCGATGGGCTTGGTTCGCTGGCACAAAATGCCCC
>JAYUYF010000532.1:0-3558 GCA_043752605.1 Roseiflexaceae bacterium | reverse complement strand
TGCTGCCGCTGGTCGAAGAAGCGCAGCGGCAGCTGCTGCATACGGCCAAACAAGTCGTTGCGCAGATCGCGGACGGTGCGTTGCGCCACCGCCGTCATGATAAAACTCTGGAGCCAGGTGAGTAGCGCGGTCGCCAGTGCCACCGCCAGCAGCGACAGGCTGATCTGCGCCAGCCCGGCCAGATCAGCGCGCAACACATAGCTGTCGATCGCCAGCCCGAGCAGGTAGGGCGAAATCACATTGAGCGCGCTGGTGAGCACGACGAGCAGCGTGGTGATGATTAGCGCGCCGCGCTGACGGCGCAGGTAGCCCCACAGGCGGCGCACGGTGCCACGCGGGTCGCGGCGCGCGCGTTCCACTTTGCCGGGCATGCGTGAACCGCGACCCATGCCGCCGATCAGCGGCGGTAGCTCGGCGGGCGCGCGGCGGCTGGTGTCAGGCGTTGTCATGCAGGATCACCTCGTCTTCGGTCTGCGAATCGACGGTTGCCCGATACACCGGGCTGGTGGCGAGCAGCGTGGTGTGGTTCCCCGCTGCGATGATCTGGCCATCATCGATGACCAGAATCGTATCGGCGTCCTGCACCGTACTGATACGTTGCGCCACAATGATGCGCGTCTGCGCGTGGCGGGTCGCGTCGAGCGCGCGCTTGATACGCGCCTCGGTGGCGGTATCGACAGCCGATGTGCTATCGTCCAAAATGAACACTGCGGGTTGCAACAGCATTGCGCGCGCGATCGCGATCCGCTGCTTCTGGCCGCCCGAAAGATTGACGCCGCGCTGACCGACGATCGCGCCGTAGCCATCGGCGAGACGCGCAATAAAGTCGTGCGCCTGCGCGGCTTCGGCAGCAGATTGCACCTCGGCGTCGCTGGCCGCTGGTCGCCCGTAGGCGATGTTGTCGCGGATTGTCCCGCTAAACAGCACGGTCTCCTGCAGCGCAATCACCACCGTGCGGCGGAGCGTCTGCTGGTCGAGATCGCGCACATCGATACCATTGATCGTCACCCGGCCGCCGCGCACATCGTAGAAGCGGGCTACGAGTGCAGCGATGCTCGATTTACCTGCGCCCGTCGCACCGAGCAGCGCCACGGTCTGGCCCGGTTCGGCGACAAACGAAATATCGCGCAGCACCAGGTTGCCCGCTGCGCCACCGTAGCCAAAGCTCACTGCTTCGAACACAACTCGTCCGCGTAGCAGATCGGGTGTGGCAGGCGCAGCGGGGAAGTCGAGATCGGCGCGGCTGGCGAGCAGTTCGCTCACCCGGTCGGCCGAGACGCGTGCGCGCGCCACCCGAACCATCAACATGCTGATCATCATCAGCGCCATCAAGGATTGGGTCAGGTAGTTGATAAACGCCACCAGCTGGCCAATCTGCATCGTGCCCGTGCCACATACCCACCACCCCACCAGAGCGCCGCCACCACGCCACCGTTGAGCAGCAGCAACACCAGCGGCAGCGTGATCGCACCCGCACGGGTGGCGCGTGTCGTGGTCACCATCAGCGTCTCGTTGACACCGCCAAATCGCAGCAGTTCGTGCTCGGCGCGTGCAAAGGCGCGCACGACGCGCACGCCCGCGAGATTCTCTTGCAGCACACTGTTGAGCCGGTCGAGTTGCTGCTGGACACGGCCAAACAGCGGCAACGTTGTGCGCAATACAACGAAGAGCACCATCGCAACCAGCGGGATGACGACAAAAAAGATCAGCGCCAGCTGCGGGCTGGTGATCGCGGCCATGATCACGCTACCCACCAGCAACAGTGGTACACGTACCATAATCCGCAGCATGACCATGACGAGTTCCTGCATCTGCACGACATCGTTGGTCAACCGGGTGATCAGTCCCCCGGTCTCAAGCCGGTCGAGATTTCCTGGTGCTAGCTGCTGGACGTGTGTAAAGAGCGCGTGGCGCAGATCGCTGCCAAACCCCTGCCCGGCCAGGATCGCAAAGACGGTACACGCCATACCCCCCACCAACCCGATCAGCATCACCCCCAGCATTGTCAGTGCTGTCCACAGCACCGCGTCGGCGTCGCCACGTGCGACGCCGTCATCGATGATCCGTTGCACCAGCAGCGGCTGGAGCAAATCCATTGCCACCTCGAGTACCATCGCGAGCGGTGCGAGCGTGGCCCAGTGCCGGTAGGGCGCAAAAAGCGTAGTAAGGCGCGCGGTTGTTGCATCCTAGCGCTCGGTGGGCGCGTCTGCCGGGCTGGCGAGCACCGCGTAGACCTGGCGCGTCGCCGCTTCGAGGATCGCGTGTACCGCCGCAACCTGCGCGGCTGTGCCGTGGCGGCCCACCTGGCGTACGCTATCCATCAGCGCCATCGCCTGGTCGCGCAGCGCACCGTGCTCGCGTGGGCCATCGTGGCGTGGTGGGCGGTGCTGCTCGGCTGCTGCGCGCTCGGCACCCTGCGCGGCGAGCACTGTACGCCCGTCATCTGTGATTGTATAAACCCGGCGGCCGCTTTCGCTGGTGCTTGTGGCGTGACCGGCGTCCTCGAGCAGCTGGAGCGTCGGATACACCGAGCCCGGGCTCGGACGATAGAAGCCGCCCGAGCGCTCTTCAAGCGCGGTGATCAATTCGTAGCCGTGGCGCGGTTGTGCGGCGAGCAGTTCGAGCAATGCGACCCGGATATCGCCGCGCCGCTGCCGCCGCCGCCCGTGAGGCTCGTGATGTTCGGGATTGTCGTGTCGATGATGCATATGTTCTCCTTAGCGATATATCGTAACACATCGATAAATTACCACGATAGCGATATATCGTCAAGCAGCAATATGGCAATATTGCTATAAATTTCGTCAGCGTTTGCGATTCGACATGTGCTACAATAGCGGCGCGATCGGATCGCGGAGGAGTGGAGCAACCATGCAGAATAAGCATACGGCGGGTGGGTACGAGGGGTTGATCGACCGGCGGATCGCAGCGGCCCGCGAGGACGGCGTGTTCACCAACCTGCCCGGCGAAGGCCAGCCGCAGCAGTTTGCCGATGATAGCCTGGTGCCAGATGAGTTACGCGCCGGCCATCGGTTGCTGGCGGCCAACGACGTCTGCCCGCCGTGGATGGAAGCGCGCAAGGCTGTTGATGCGGCGCGCACCGAAGTCGAGCGCTGGCTCAGCGAGGCAAAGATCGGCTATCTGCGCACCGATGCCGATGGGCGCACCGCGCTGCGGCGCGAGTATCGCCAACGTCTCGAGGGTGTGCAGCGTATGGTCTGCACCTACAATCTCTCGGTGCCGCCGGTGTGTGGCCAGATGCCCGGCATCCAGATCGATGTCGAGCTCAAGAAGCTTGGCGCACGGTAACTGCTGCGGCCACGGGCCGCAGCAGGCGGGGGCCGCGCGGGGCCAGTTGGGACGCAGCATGCTGCGTCCATACGATAGCGCGCCCTTGCTTCGGCCCTACGTCGCCGCTACCGCCACTGGCAAATCCTCGCTGATGAAATACAACGCGCTGCGCGCGGCCTCGAGGATCGTCAGCAGCCCGCTGCCGGGATGCACCGCTCCGCCCAGATAATACAGCCCCTTCGCCGCATCCGAGCGGATGTGTGGCCG
>JAYUYF010000531.1:0-3560 GCA_043752605.1 Roseiflexaceae bacterium | reverse complement strand
CATCGCCGCCCCGCCGCCGCCCGCGATCGATGAAATCAATGTAAACCAGGAGCAAATCTATGCGCGTGCCATTGAGCTGGCTGAGCGAATATGTGGATATCGATCTACCCGTCGAGGAGCTTGCGGCGCGGCTGACGATGGCCGGGCTCGAGGTGTCGAGCATTGATCGGGTTGGGGTGCCGGGCGGGGCGTTGCCGTGGGATTCGGCGCTGGTGCTGGTGTGTAATATTCTCGAGGTGAAGCAGCATCCCAATGCGGATAAACTGGTGCTGGCCGATGTCGATTATGGCGGCCCGGCGCCGCATACGGTCGTGACGGGCGCGCCCAATATTCAGCAGTATAAAGACCAGGGGCCGCTGGCGCACCCGCTCAAAAGTGTCTTCGCACGTGAGGGTGCCGAGCTGTACGATGGCCACGCCGAAGGGCTGGTCAAGGTCAGGCTCAAGGGTCGTCCGGTGCGCGGCGTGATGAGCGATGCGATGCTGTGCAGCGAGAAGGAGCTGGGTATCTCCGAGGAGCACGAGGGCATTCTGCTGCTCCCCGACGATGCGCCGGTGGGTGCGCCGCTGCATGAATATCTGGGCGAGACGATCATTGCGATCGATGTGCTGCCCAACACCGCGCGTTGTCTCTCGGTACTCGGCGTGGCGCGCGAGGTCGCGGCGCTGACGGGCAAGACGCTGCGCTTGCCACAGCTCGCACCGGCGACGATCGATGATGCGGCGGCGGGCGTGCAGCTGCGGATCGACGAGCCCGCGCTGTGCCCGCGCTTCACCGCGCGGCTGGTCGAAGGCGTCACAATCGGCGCTTCGCCGTTCTGGATGCAGCGGCGGCTGACGATGGCGGGCTTACGCCCGATCTCGAATATCGTCGATATTAGCAATTATGTGATGCTCGAGCTCGGCCAGCCCAACCACATTTTTGATGCCGACCAGGTGGCAGCTCGTACACTGGTGGTACGGCGGCCAGCGGCGGACGAACGGCTGACGACACTCGATGGTAAAGAGCACGCGCTCACGCCGCAGCAGTTGCTGGTGGCCGACCCGCAGCGCGCGCTGAGCCTGGCGGGTGTGATGGGCGGTGCCAGCAGCGAAGTGCGCGACACGACGACACATGTCATTGTCGAGGCCGCGATCTGGGAGCCGACGGTCATCCGCCGCATGGCGACGAGCCTGCGCGCGCGTAGCGAGGCCTCGAAGCGCTTCGAACGCGGTGTCGATATCGAGATCGCACCGCTGGTGCAGGCGCGCATCGCGCAGTTGCTGCACGAGATTGCGGGTGGCACACCGGCTGCGGCGATCGCCGATGCCTACACGCACCGCTGGCAGAGCCCGGTCGTGGCGCTGACCGCCGCCGAGGTACGCCGCCTGCTCGGGCTGACGATGAGCGTGGCTGCGATCGCCGAGTTGCTGCGCCCGCTTGGTTTCGCCTGCAAGGTGCTGGCCGACCGGGTCGAGGTGACGGTGCCGAGCTTCCGCGCTGATGTAAGCACGACCGCCGATCTGTGCGAGGAACTGGCGCGCATGTACGGCACAGATAAGCTGCCGACAACGACGCTCGCGGATGCGCTGCCGGTGCAGCGCACCAACCCGGTGCTGATGCTCGAACAGCGCGCGCGTGAGGTGCTGGTGGGTGCGGGGTTGGCCGAAACGATCACGTATTCGCTCACCAGCCCCGAGGCAGCGGCGCGTGTGGCACCTGCGGCTCTGGCTGCGGATTATGTACGGCTGCGCAACCCGATCACCGCCGACCGCACCGTGATGCGGCGCTCGCTGCTGCCGACGTTGCTCGATGCGCTGGCGCAGAACCTGCGCGAGATGCCGCGCGTGCAGTTGTTCGAGATCGGGCGCGCCTACCTGCCGGTGGCGGGCCAGGTGCTGCCAGATGAGCCACGGCGCGTCGCAATCGCGATGGCCGGGCCGCGTGGGCTGCGCGGTTGGCAGAGTGCCGATGCCGAAGGCGTCGATTTCTTCGATATTAAGGGCGTCGTCGAGGCGCTGATGGCGCGGCTCAACATACCCGGCGTGCGCTACGGCGCGCTGACGGACGACGAGCGGTTTCAGCCCGGGCGTGCAGCACAGCTTCTCGCCGCCGATGGCACTGTGTTGGGGGTGCTCGGTGAGTTGCATCCGGTCGCGCGCGAGCGGCTGGCGATCGTGGCCCCGCGGGTGGCGCTGGCCGAGCTTGAGCTGGGCGAACTGATCGCGCGCGCGCAACCGGCTGGCTACCAGACGATCTCGCGTTTCTCGGCCATCACGCGTGACCTGGCGCTGGTGGTGCGGGAAGATACCAGCGCCGAGCGTGTGGCCGCTGCGTTGCGCAAATACGGCGGGCCGACGCTCGATACCGTGCAGTTGTTCGATGTCTATCGCGGTGCGCCGCTCGAACCGGGGACACGCAGCCTGGCCTACGCGCTGGCGTTTCGCGTCGCAGACCGGGCGCTCAGCGATGAGGAAGTGACGAAGACCGTAGCGAAGATCGTCAAAGGCATCGGCTTTGATGTTGGCGCAACATTGCGCACCGGGTAGACCCACCGTAGGGCCGCAGCAGTGCCGATGGCCGGCAAGCCGCCGACGCACTGCTGCGGCCTTGAAACAAACCAGGAGGCCCACCATGCCAACCATCGCGATCAACGGTGCCCAAATCGCCTGCGACCTGGCCGGCAACAGCGCAACGGTCGTCTTCGCGATTCCCGGGGCGCGGGCGCTTCACCTACCTGCTGCACACCTGCCAAACATGGAATTACCCGATGCATTCAACACCGCAGTGCTCGCGTTCCTGCGCCGCGCCGCGCCGCAGTAACCAATGGAAATTCACGAACTGATGCTCGCCACTCCGGCGCTGAACGCACAACGCGCATTCTATACAGATGTGCTCGGCTTGCCACTGCTCCACGATGACGGGTCGGGCTTCGCGGTGGCGGTCGGCGCATCGCGGCTGGTCTTTACGCGCGCAACGGACGCAGCGCCTGCGCACTACCATTATGCGATCAACGTTCCTGTCGTGAGCTTCGACGCGGCGGTGGAATGGCTGCGCGCGCGCACCCCGCTGCTGCACAACGCGGCGGGCGAAACGGTGATGACCGCCAGCAACTGGCCCGCGCGCATGGTGTACTTCGCCGATCCGGATGGCAACATCGGCGAACTGATCGCGCGCGATGATCTCGCCACGGATACCATGACTAGCGTAATCTTACCGCTTTTGCATCTGAGCGAGGTGGGACTGGCGGCAACTGATCCGCTGGCGCTGGTCGCGCAAATCCAGCAGACGATCGGGCTGCCTGCGTATCGTGACGCGCCTGACCCGAATTTTAGCGCAATTGGCGATGCGCGCGGGCTGTGTATCGTCGTGCCAACTGGCCGACTGTGGTACCCCGAGCAGCGCGTGCCTGCCACTGCGGCTCCGCTCACCGCGCGCGTGTCGTATGCCAACCGCACCTGGCAGATCGCTGGCCCACCCTGGCAGATCAGCGCCATTGCGCAGTAAGCTGGTGCTCACCGAACCACGCCGCCGCATGATTATGCTGGCGCTGCTCTTTCTCGCTGGCTTTGCGATCGGGG
>JAYUYF010000530.1:0-3566 GCA_043752605.1 Roseiflexaceae bacterium | reverse complement strand
TGTGTAAGGCCGAAGCATTCGCAGACCTGTTGCAACAGGTCTGCGAATGCTTCGGCCCTACGGGGGACGTGCCGCGCCGCCCTACGGGGGACGTGCCGCGCCGGGCCTACCCCAGACCCATGCGCTTCTTGTGGAAGATCGTATCGACCGAAACGCCGCTATGGATGCGCTGGATAACCTCGGCGAGTAACGGTGCGACGGTCAGCACCTTCAGTTCGGGCCAGCGGCGGTTGGCAGCGATCGGCAGCGTATCGGTCGTCACCAGTTCCTTGATCGGGGATTTGCGGATGCGCTCGATCGCATCGCCCGACAGTACCGCGTGCACCGCCGCCGCCATCACCTCGCGCGCCCCACACGACACGAGCAGATTGGCTGCCTCGATCATCGAATTGCCGGTGTTGATCTCATCATCGACGAGGATACAGCGTTTGCCCGCCACATCACCGATCAGCGTCAGCGCGCCACCGGCCAAATCCTCGTCATCATCATCGGGGTGTGGTTGGCCGATCGCGTGGCGCTTCTCGACGATCGCCAGCGGCACACCGAGCGACGCCGCAAAATTGCGCGCGCGCTTGGTAAAACCGACATCGGGCGAAACCACAACCGTGTCGGACGTAGTCCAGCCGCGTTCGGCAAAATGGCGCACCAGCAACGTCATCGTGCTGAGTTCATCGACCGGGATGCTAAAGAAGCCCTGGATCTGACCGGCGTGCAGATCGAGCGTGATCAACTGCTGCGCCCCGGCAGTCTGGATCATGTCGGCCAACAGCCGCGCGGTGATCGCGGTGCGCGGTTGCTCGCGTTTATCCGTGCGGCCGTAGGCATAGAACGGGACGACGGCCGTCACACGCCCGGCCGAGGCGCGCCGCACGGCATCGAGCATGATCAGCAATTCCATAATTCGGTCACTCAGTGGTGCCGCGAGCGACTGGATGACAAACACATCTTTTTCGCGCACGCTCTCGTTCAGGCGCACGTGGATGTTCTCATTAGCAAATGAGGTAATCGAGACATCGCCCATCCGCACGCTGAGCCGCGCGCAGATCGCTTCAGCAAGCGCGGTGCTGCCATTGCCGGTGAAGAGCCGCAGTTCGTCGAAGCGACTGCTCATGAAGCGATCTCCTGTTCTGTCGTCGGATCGGCGGCGATCTGCAACCGGCGCACGAGCTCGGCGCGCGCAAGGTGAATGCCCACCGGCAATGCACCGCGCGTGGCTGGTAGCTCGTCTGCTGCGATCAACAACGCGGTGATCCGTACATCGCGCAGCGCAGCCAGTAGCAGCGGCCTGGTGGCAAGCGTGCGCGTGCGCGCCTGCCCGAGACCATTGTACTGCGCAAATGCGAGCGCCGCGTCGGGCGTGGCAAACGCGACAAGGGTGCGCACACGGGTCGTAGCCCCTGCCGCACTGGCGGCACCCGCACCGATGCGAAACACCGCGTGCTGTGTGCGGCTCAGCGCGGTGTCGATATCGGCGATCAGTGCTGCGAGCGCGGCAGGATCAGGCGTGGCGTTCGCCACATCACTCATAGCGCGAGCGGCGGCGATCATCGCGCGAGGGGCGGCGGCCGTCATCATTATCGTTGCCCGCCGTACCGTTGCTGCCGTTGCCACCACTGCCGTTGCCACTGCGGCCGCCGCTATCGACGATCCGTTGCGCCTTGCGCTGGTCACTGTCGTTTTTCAGCAGCGCGCCGAGTGTCGTCTTGAGCGCACTGGCATCGAGATTGCGCGCGTTGATCTCGACAAGAGCGCGTGCCCAGTCGATCGTCTCGGCCACACTCGGGTGCTTCTTCAAATCCATCTGGCGCAGGTTCTGCACCATCTCGACGACCTGGCTCGCCAGTTTGACGGGCAGACCGGGTACGCGGGTGTTCAGTACCCTGAGCTCGAGCTCGGCGCTCGGGTAGCCGACGTGCAGGTACAGGCAGCGGCGGCGCAGCGCCTCCGAGAGCTCGCGTGTGTTGTTGCTCGTCAGCACGACCATCGGTTGATGTTTTGCTTTCAGCGTGCCAAGTTCGGGCACCGAGACCTGAAAATCGCTCAGGATTTCGAGCAGGAAGGCTTCGAATTCGGCATCGGCGCGGTCAATCTCATCGATCAGCAGCACAACCGGCTTATCACTTGTGATCGCCTTCAGCAGCGGGCGCGGCAAAAGAAAGCGCTCGGAGAAGAAGACCTCTTCCTCCCCCGCGATCCGGTCGGCTGCTTCAGAGAGGCTCTGCGCACCGGCCAGAATATCGCCAAGCTTATCGCGCAACAGCTGGGTATAGAGCAACTGTTTGGCGTATTCCCACTCGTAGAGCGCCTTGGTCTCATCGAGCCCTTCGTAGCATTGCAGACGAATAAGCTCGCGGCCGCTGGCAGCTGCCCAGACCTTTGCGAGTTCGGTTTTGCCCACACCGGCCGGGCCTTCGGCGAGTACAGGTTTGCCGAGGCGTTCGGCAAGATAGACGACCGTCGCGATCTCTTCCGAAGCGATATAGTTCTGGTCGCCCAACCGGGTTCGCACGTCATTGGTGCTGTTGAACATGGTGGATCTCCCTCTGTGATGAATGTGTGCCGAGATGTGCACAGCGTGTGCCGTCAGATAGATGTAGGCCGACCAAACACGGTATGTTCGATAGAATGAGCGATATCATCAGTGTCGAGCGCGACGGCGTGGAACGCGCGCCCATCGTGCCCAGGATTGATACACCAGGTTGTCCCCAGCTGTGCGGCATACTGGCCGCTGATCCGTGGTGCCTCGTGAATATGCCCGTGCAGTGTGAGCGGGGGCTGATGCTGCGTGATAAACGCGCGCAGCGCACGGCTCCCAACATGGCGGCGGCGCGGCATCGCGTCGAGCGGCGTGTCGTATGGTGGCGCGTGGCACACATACACCGTCCGCGCCGGATCGCTCTGCTGTGTGAGCGCCGCCAGGCCGCTCGCGATCGTCGGCCGTGCAAAGAACGTCGCGGGCGATGCCGCAGTAATTGTGCCGCCCGTACTCACATACGCCATCGTGAAATTGATCGGGGGCAGATCGCCATCATCATCACGCCGCTCGTAATCCTTGATGCTAAATGGCGTCGGCGGTACGCAGCCATAGCCCGCCAGCCACAAGTCATCCGCCAGTTGGTATACGCGCTCGTGCAGCAGTAACAGCAATCCTGCGGCGGCCAGCGCGTCCAGATCGGCGATCGCCGCCGCCCAGTCATCGTTGCCCGGCAGCAGATACACCGCGATCTGTGGGTGCTGCGCGCGCGCGGATTGCAGCAACGGCGCGAGGTGCCCGGCGATCCAGCGCCGCTGCGTCGTGAGCGCCGTCTCGCGTTGAATCGCGTGCGGCAGCAGATCCCCACCGACGATTGCGGCGCGCGCGCCGGTAGTGGCCGCGAGTTCGATGAGTGCGGCCAGTGCAGCAGTGTTGCCGTGCAGATCAGCGGTGTAGGCGAGGCGCATGCAGGAATTATAGCACGCGGGGCGCGGCGATGGGGATTGGCGGCGGGGAGATCCCGTAGGGGCGGCGATGATTCCGTACGGGCAAAGCATTTCTGGAGGTCTGCAAGCAGACCTCCAGAAATGCT
>JAYUYF010000529.1:0-3577 GCA_043752605.1 Roseiflexaceae bacterium | reverse complement strand
GCGTAGGAGGGGCGCATCGCGATGCGCCCCTCCTACGCCATTTTCCATTCCTACCGGCTATCGCTCCGTAAATCCAGGTATGCGCTCTCTTCGGCCGTCAACTTCAATGACAGTGCCGCTGCGTTTGCCTCGAACTCCTCACGGTTGCGTGGCCCGATCAGTGCAAAGATATTCAACCCCTGACCGAGCGTGTAGGCCATCGCGATCTGCGGGATGGTCATGCCCTTCTCGTCGGCGAGCTCCTGCACGCGGTCGAGCCGCTGGAAGTTGGTGTCACCCGCGTAGCACTCGACCGCCAGCTTGTCGAGGTAGGCCTCAAATGTGGCGAGGTTGTCGCGCTTGAGCCGCCCGGAGAAGAAGCCGCCTGCCAGGCTCGACCATGTGAACAGTGGCATCTGATTTGCGCGGTAGAACTCACGCGCCGCCGCGCCCTGCGGGCCGCTGATGCTGATGCACCCCTCCCATGGTTCGCGGTACTGCTCGGCGAGGCTAAAATTGGGGCTGCTGGCGGCAAATGGCGTCAGGCCATTGGCTGTGGCATACGCATTGGCCTCGGTGATACGCGCGTAGCTCCAGTTGCTGCCACCAAACGCGCCGATCTTGCCCGCACGCTGGTGCTGGTTGAGTACCTCGACGATCGGGCCGACGGGCTGGGTCTCGTCATCGCGGTGCAACAGATATAGGTCGATAAAATCGAACTGAAAGCGCGCCAGCGAATCGTGGATGTCGGCGGTGATGTCAAACGGCGTCACGCGCTTACGATCCTGGTTGTGGTGCGCGCCCTTGCCGATGATCACGATCTGGTCGCGTACGCCGCGCTCGCGCACCCAGCGCCCGATCGTGCGCTCGTTATCGCCGCTGCCGTATACGTGTGCGGTGTCGAATGTGGTGCAGCCGAGATCCAGCACCGCATCGAGCAGCGCGAAGCCCTCGTCGGCAGTAGCCGATCCGATCGATACGCTGCCCTGCACCAGCCGTGAGATCGGCTTGGTGACGCCCGGAATATGACCGTACTCCATTGTGATGTCTCCTGCTGAGGCGCGATGCGGTGCGCCCTAACGATTGATTCGGGTAGACGCCAATGCGCCAGGGTGGCCGCAGCGTGCTGCGACCCTACAATTATGGTGTAACGCGGTGCACCACGATGGGCGTGTGATGGCCGCAGCATGCTGCGCCCCTATTCCATCGGGTATTTGAGGCCCCACTGCTTGCGCAGCGTATCCATCGTCGTCATGATCGCGAGCGTCTCGTCAAGCGGCATGATCTCGCTCTCGGTGAGCCCGGCGCGCAGGCAGCGCATCGCTTCGATCGCCTCGTAATTATAGCCGTTGCCAGTTCTTGGCAGGTACACGCGCTCGGGTTGTTGGCCGTTGCGATGGATAGTGAATTCGTCGGCGGCCCACCACGGGTTGGGAATATGGATGCGCCCGCCCTCACCGAGGATCTGCGCTTCCCAGGGTGTGCTGACGCGCACGGAGGTCGCGAGCAACGCCATATGGCCCTGCTCGTCGCCGAGCACCATCACGGCCTGCTCATCGATGCCCGTCGGCCCGAGGTCGGCCATGCCCGTGATCCGCGTCGGTGTGCCAAACAGCATCGAGGCCAGCGACACCGGGTAGACGCCGACATCGAGCAGGCCGCCGCCACCAAGCTCCAGGTTAAACAATCGATTTTGCGGGTCGGGGTGCTCGACACGGAAGCCAAAATCAGCAGTCAGCATCCGCACGTCGCCGATCGCACCCGCGGCGATCAGCTCGCGCACCCGCACGATCGCGGGCAGGTAGCGTGTCCACATCGCTTCCATCAAAAAGATCTTGCGCGCGCGCGCCTCGTCGACCATTGCCTGCGCCTGTTGCGTGTTGATCGCAAATGGCTTCTCGCAGATTACCGCCTTGCCCGCGCGCAGGCAGCGCAGCGTCTCTTCCATATGACCAGAGTGCGGCGTGGCGACATAAATGATATCGATATCGGGATCGGCTACCAGCGCGTCGTAGCTGTCGTAGCGGCGCGCGATACCCCATTTTTCGCCAAAGCGCGCGGCGCTTGCGGCGCTGCGGCTGCCGACCGCCAGCAACTCAGCGTCGGGCACGACACTCAGGCCCTCGGCAAATTTGGCGGCGATGTTACCCGTGCTCAGGATCCCCCAGCGAATCGGTCGTTGATTTGTCATCTTATCTCCCTGCGTCTGTGCCTGGCCCGCTGCCCGGCACCTCTTCGGCGAAATTGGGTGGTGGTGTGCGGCCGAGCGGGCGGCGCAACGAAACCAGAAAGCCAAGCAGGATATGTTCGATATTGAGCAACAGAAACAATGCCGAGAGTGTGAGCGCCAACTCGGTACTGTAGCCGTAGCGCGCCAGCGCGGCCACCAGCACGGCATCACGTACGCCCACTCCTGCAAAGCTGATCGGCAGCGCCTGTAAAATCGAGATAATCGCGGTACATGCGACAATCGTCGTCAGCGGCACGGCGGCAAGCGGCAGCGCCTGAAACAGCAGCCAGATCCGCACGATCGTGCTCAGCGCCGAGCCGATCGAGGCCGCGATCAAGACCACCAGCAGGGCGGGCCGCATCGAGAGCCCGGCAAACTGCGCGCGCCACTTCTCGACCGCCGGGCGAAAGCGCGCCGGTAGTAGCGGGGTAAAGATGCCAAACAGCCGTTCACGGCTCGCGCGCGCCATCATCAGCGGTGTGCTGGCGAAGACAATCACAGCAAAGACAACCGTGGCGATCGTCAGTGGTTGGCGCATCGCGGGCGGGAACGCATCGACAAACGCGACGATCCCGAGCAACGCCAGGATCGCCATGATCACAAAATCGAACAGCCGGTCAAGCACGATGCTGAAGAGTGTCACTGGCAGCGGTGCGCCACGCTCCTTCATGTACCATGCTTTGATCAGGTCACCCGATTGACCGGGTGTCACACCGCCGGCGTACAACCCGATCGCATACAGCTCGCTGGTCTCGCGCAGTGGCGGCGGCTCGACGCCGAGCTCGCGCAACACCAGGTTCCAACGGTAGGCTTTGACGATCAAAAAGACCGGGAACAGTGCCAGCGAGAGCAGCACCGGCCCGATCGCGATCTGGCGAAAGGCGCTGGCGAGCGCGCCAAGATCAGTGCGCAGCAAAAAGACGACCAGCAGCACCGGCCCGATCAGCTGGATGAGCAAGCGCAGCGCACGGTGCTTCATACGTCGCGCCGCTGAAAACGCAACGCGGCGATCTGCTCGGCCAGCAGCCCAAACATGAAGACCACGATCGCACCTACTCCCAGCGCCACCGACGAATTTGGCAGGAAGAACCGCCCCGGATCGGTGACAAAATAGCTTACCAGAAACGAGATCAGGCTCAGCAGAACCATCATCACGGCCATCGGGAAGTACACGCGTAACGGCGCAAACAGCGAGGTCATGCGCAGGACGATCAGGCCAAACCGCACGCCGTTGCGCAACAACTTCTGGCTGCTCTTGCCACCCGCGCGGCGCTTGACCGAAATTGGCTCGAAGCGCACGTGATACCCGCCGCGGCCAAATGCCAGCGCGCTGGTGGTGGGCCACGAAAAGGTATTTGGCAACAAATG
>JAYUYF010000528.1:0-3579 GCA_043752605.1 Roseiflexaceae bacterium | reverse complement strand
CCCCGCCCCTACAGATCCCGCCGCCCGAAGCTGTGTAGCGCCAACGTGAGCGCAACGAGCGCGTACACCATCGCATACACCACCATCGCGTCGCTTGGCACCGACACGCCGCTGAACGGCGAGGGGATTGCCTGCGCAAGTGGTGGCTGGAGCAATGATGCCGCGCGCCGCCAGAGTGCCTCGACCGGCATCAGCAGGCTGGCAATGATACCAAGTTGCACTGCGGCGCGCGATTGAACGATCGCGCCGACTTGCTCGACCCATGCACCCACAAATGCCAGCCCGTAGAGCATAAACAGGACGACGCCATTCGTCAGGGTGCTGAGCTGTGTGCCGCCAAGCAACGAGAGCGCCAGCAACACCAGGATCTCGACCGCCAGCAGTCCCAGTGCCGCAGCGGCATTTGGCGGCGTGTAACCCGCAATCGCACCGAGCAACAGTAAGACACCGCCCGCGAGAAGTGCCAGCACCAGCAGCAACATCCCCGCAAAACCGAGCCACTTGCCGAGCAAAATATGCCAGCGGCGCAACGGCCGGGTGACGATCGTCTGGATTGTGTGGCTGGTGATCTCGCCCGCCACGGTATCGACGGCGGCGAAAATCGTGAGCATGACGATGATCAGATGCACGACATACAACCCGGCGAGCGTCAACAGATTGTAGACCTGGCTGCTCACCAGCGCAGGCGCATTCCGTTCGGCGAGTTCCTGCACGACAAACCAGACACCGCTGCCGTACAAGAGCAAAAATGCCGCTCCCAGCAACACAGCGGCCAGCACCATACTCCGCCGCCGCGCCTCGTGAAACGTCAGCCACGTAATTGTGACGATCGGTGCAAAAAACGTCATTGCCCGCTATCCTGCTCACCCACCACATCGAGGAAGATCTGCTCAAGCGAACGCCGCTGCGGCACAAGGGCGTACAACTGCGCACCGCTGCCGATCACCGCCGCCGCGATCTGCGGGAGCAGCTGCTCGTCGGCGAGATCGGCGCGCAGTGTGTCGGTACCGCTGCGTTGCCAGCCGCCAGGCACCAGCGCATCGAGTGCGACGAGCAGCGCCTCCGTCACCAGATCGACGCGCAACACGAGTTGGACGCGACCAGCGGCGAGATCACCGAGCGCGATCGTCTGCAGCACCCGCCCGGCGCGGATGAACGCTGCGCGGTCTGCCGTCGCCTCGACCTCGCCGAGCAAGTGCGAATTGAGGAACACTGTAGTGCCTTGAGCTTTGAGTGTAGCGATCACCTGGCGCACCACCATGCGGCCAAACGGGTCGAGCGCCGAGGTTGGTTCATCGAGAAACACCAGCTCGGGCTCGTGTAGCAGCGCCTGCGCCAGACCGATGCGCTGGAGCATCCCTTTGGAAAAAGATGCCAGCGGCGTGTCGGCCTGTTCGGCCAGGCCGACGAGTTGCAAGACATCGGCGATGCGGGCGCTACGGCGAGCCAGCGGCAACCGCGCGAGGCGTGCGTGCAGGCGCAGGAACTCGGCGGCGCGCAGCCACTCCGGGAAGCGAAAATGCTCGGGCACAAATCCAACACGCGCCATAGCGACCGGATCGCCCGGAGCGTGGCCGAGCAGCAGCGCCCGGCCGCCGGTGGGCCGCACCAGGCCAAGCAACATCTTCACCGAGGTGCTCTTGCCCGCGCCATTTGGCCCCAGAAAGGCAAACACCTCACCGCGTGGTACGGCGAGGGTCAGGTCTGCCACGGCAAGCTTGGTGCCGAAGCGTTTTTGCAGATTGTCGGTCTCGATGACCAGATCCATAGCGACCTTATGTAGAAACGCACGGTTTTGCGACTATACCGAATGTTGTGTATCCGCCGCCGTGGGCCCGCAGGCCGCAGCTCTAGCTGGCAAAGCCCGCCTGCGCGGGCTCGGCAAGTACAAACAGCAGATGCGTCTTAACGCAGTGCAGCGGCGGCGGCCAGCAGCAGATTATCATCGGCAGTACCGGTGCCGGTGAGCGCGTAGATCGTGCCATCGCGCTGCCAGACGAGCTGCGCGCCGCGTCCGTTCGCGCCACGGCCGCTGGTGAGCAGGCCCTGCGCGCCATCGATCTGCACGATCCGCGCAGCGCGCAGGTCGCTCGGCATCGGCACAATCAGCGTGCTACTGAGATCGATCTGGCTGGCGATCTCGGCGGTGCGCTGTGCATCAAAGCCCATCACCCGCAGGAGCGCACGATTTGGCAACTGCGGATCGACACCCGGCGGCAGCGTGACCTGCGGCGCGGCACCCTGGGTCAGCGTCAGTGTGTAGTCCCCACCGGTGTAGGTGGTGATCACAAACGGCGCGCTGGCGATCGTGATCGGCGCGCTACCCAGCGCATCAGGAAGCTCAACATCGTTGATCGCCAGTGACTGGAGCAGCGCGCGCGCCTCGGCGAGCGCCACCGTGCCGCTGCGCTGGCTGGCCGCCGTAACGGCGTAGGTCGTCGTGGCGGCGTCTGGCAGCGTGGTGACTGCGCGCGGGGTAAAGCCGGCGATGCGTGCCGCTTCCTCTGCCGATGCAGCCGTCATGGGTTCAGCCGGTGTACCAGCTTGCTGGCCGACAAATAGCGCGCGCGGGTCGATATCGAGACTCTCCAGCTCCTGCGCCCGGCTGGGGTCGATCGGTAGGAAGACGACATTCTGGACGCGGAAGATGCTGAGCAGGTTGCTGGCAGCGGCGCGCACCGGCGGGATCGCGAGCAACAGCAGCGCAATCAGCACAGCGCCCGCGCCAAAGAGGATATTTCGTGAGCGAGCAATCATTGGAATACTCCTTGCGTGTTTTGGTTGAGCCATCGCCCGCGCGCGCAGTTGCGCACGAGCCACGATTAGATCGGGAGTTGCGGTATGCAGTAGCGCGTTTGTACGCGCCGCCATGACGTGCAGACCGGCACTGCGGCTGCGACACGCAGCGCAACGCTGTACGTGGGTAGCTACCGCAGCGTGTTGCGGCGCGGGCAATTCGGCGTCGAGCGCTGCGCGGAGCGTGCCATCATCGTAACACGGTTCGGTCATCGTCTCCTCGGGGTGTCAGCGCGGTGATCTCGGTATGTGCATAGATCTCAGCGAAGGCGCGTTCGGCGCGCGCGAGCAGTGTGCCGATCGAGCCAGGAGCCAGATCGAGCGCGGCCGCTACCTGCGCATACGAAAGGCCAGCGTGGCGTAATGCCAGCACCTGCGCCTGCCGCTCGGGCAACCGCGCCAGCGCACGCCGCACCCCTGCGCGCTCATCGGCCATCACCGCCAGATCTTGCGGATCTGCGGGATTTGCCGGGAGCAGCAACGCGGCACGAGCCGCTGCGCGCCGTTCGCCGCGCAACAGATTTCGGCCCCGATTGAGCGCCACACGGCACAGCCACGCCACTACTGATGCCCCGGCCGCAGGCGGCTGGCGGTAGAGTGCCAGCAAGGCCTCCTGCGCCAGATCATCGGCCTCGGCATCGCCGAGTAATGTGCGTGCAGCGCGGAACACCAGCGGGTAACAGCGCGTGAATAGCACCTCGTAGGCGGCAGCATCACCCGCACGCCAGCGTAGCAACAGATTGTCGTCGGTTTCGTGCACGCACCCTCGTCGGTCTCCTGCAT
>JAYUYF010000527.1:0-3584 GCA_043752605.1 Roseiflexaceae bacterium | reverse complement strand
GTGCGGCAGCAGCGATCACCGATGATGTGTGCGCGGTGATTGTTGAGCCGGTGCAGGGCGAGGGTGGCCTGGCAACCGCGAGCCACGAGTTCATGGCTATGCTGCGCGCGCGCTGTGATGCTACTGGCGCGCTGTTGATCTTCGACGAGATCCAGTGTGGTATGGGCCGCACCGGCACGCTCTGGGCGCATCAGGGGCTGCGCGCGCCCGACGGTAGCTGCGCGGTGCGGCCAGACATGATGACGCTCGCCAAGCCGCTCGGCGGTGGGTTGCCGATCGGCGCGGTGCTGCTGCGTCAGCAGGTCGCCGATACCATCCACCCCGGTGACCACGGCACCACGTTTGGCGGCGGGCCGTTTGTCACGGCTGTCGCGCAGACGGTCTTCACCAAAATCAGCGATCCGGCATTCCTGGCTCGTGTACGCGCGGTGAGCGATTACCTCGACGAGGCGCTCCAGGATTTCCAGCAGAGCCACCCCGAGGTGCGCGAATTGCGTGGGCGCGGCCTGATGCGTGGGATTGTGATCGATGGCTCGGCGGCGGCGGTGCGCGAGGCGGCGCACGGCGAGGGACTGCTGATCGCCACCGCAGGCGATGATGTCATCCGGCTGGTACCGCCGCTGGTGCTCGAACGCCACCACGTCGATGAGGCGCTCAGCCAGCTCGGCATGGCGCTGGCGGCGCTGCGCGCGTAGGGGCATTGATAAACCCTGCGGGTCTGGTGTAGCGGCGCGACTGGCTGGTGCCTCGATCAGACCCGCAGGGTTTCATGCGTTGCGATTCGGCGATCGCGGCGGTGTGCTGGGTGCTCCCGCAGGCAAGCAGGGGAGCGCGGCGATGCATCCGTCACTTGATCGCAGCGTGCTCGTCGTCGGCGTAGTCTTCGGCGAGCGCGGGGCACGGCGGGCTGAAGCCCACCGCTGGAGGTGCTGGGGGCTGCCCAATCGAGCCGTGGATTATGGGGTCATTGGCATCACTCCAGATCAAGCGGGCTACGCACCGCACCGGCACCACGTTGCAGCACGTGCGTGTAGATCATCGTGGTTTGCAGATCAGCGTGGCCGAGCAGTTCCTGCACCGTCCGAATATCGTACCCGGCTTCGAGAAGATGAGTCGCAAAGCTGTGCCGGAAGGTATGGCACGTGACGCGCTTGGTACTACAAGTGGTCTCAGCGGCACGGCGAACCGCTTTTTGCAGGCCCGATGGATCGAGATGATGGCGGCGCTCGGATCCCGAGCGTGGGTCGATTGAGCGATTGCCAGACGGAAAGAGGTATTGCCAGCGCCATTCGCGGTCGGCGTGCGAGATCTTGCGATCGAGCGCATGCGGAAGCTCGATACGGCCAAAGCCAGCGCGCAGATCGGCAGCGTGCAGCCGTTGCGCATCTGCGAGTTGCGCGCGAAGTGGTGCGTGGAGCAGCGCCGGGAGCATGGTGGTACGGTCTTTACCACCCTTCCCCTGCCGCACCGTGAGCTGATGTCGGTCGAAATCGATATCTTTTACCCGCAGACGCAAACATTCGAGCAAGCGCAATCCGCTGCCGTAGCGCAACGATGCCATCAGATGATGCGTACCCGTCAGGGCGGCCAGCACGACACGCGCTTCGCTCCGGCTGAGTACCACGGGGAGGTGTTCGGGGCGTTTCGCCGGGGCGATTGCGAGCGATTGTGCAAGTGGCTGGCCGAGGACTTCGCGGTAGAGAAAGAGGAGCGCGCACAGGGCTTGATTCTGCGTCGACGCTGCGACATGATCGACCACCGCGAGGTGGGTCAGAAAAGCGGAAACGTCGGGCTCGCCCAGCTCGCGTGGGTGCCGCGTACCATGAAATCGCACGTAGCGGATCACCCAGCCAGTGTAGGCTTCTTCGGTGCGCAGCGCGTAATGTTTGCGGCGTAATACGGCGCGCATCTGGTCGAGCAACCTGGGCGGGTTTGAAGGCATAGGTATCTCCAGGTCTTGACATGGTTCGGGCGCGTGCTAGGATGTGCTTGCATCGTTTGCTATGTATACCGTTTGCGCAGCCCAAAAGGTACGCGTTTTTGCGAGATTGTACAGGATTGTTTCCGCCGAACATGGCCAGAGCAGGTGTTCGGCGGACGAGTCGCCGCCGAACACCGCCTGGAACGGAGTTAGACGGACGAGTCGCCGTCTATGATCGCCAGGGCGGGTGTTAGACGGACGTAGGGGATCGAATCCATGTTAGCCCACTCTATCAAACGTCTCCTCTCATAAAAGCTGTCGTATCTGCCTGTACAAGTCAAATCTGCTATAATCCTTCCTGTGAAGGATTCTATCTTACAAATATGCCAGCGGCAAAGGTGTTGATTATGCGTATGCAAAGCCCATTGAGTAATCTCAGCGATGTGTTACGCCAATCGCATACATCTGCGAAGCTCTACCAAACAACACTCAAAACAAATGAAGCTGCAACGCGTGCTGTTTTGGTTGACCCTGTCCTCCGCGCCCTTGGCTGGGATACCGCGAACACCGATATGGTTGAGGTCGAAAAAACGCTGGGTCAGGCACGGGCTGACTATGCGTTGTATGATCGCAATGCTGCCGTCAATATTATTATTGAAGCAAAAGCGCTCGGTGCTAATCTCAGCCACCCAAGCACCGTGATGAGCTTGGTCAACTATGCGTTTACCTTCAAGCTCCAAGATATCTTCCTGACCGATGGCCTAATCTGGCACCACTTCACAAACTTTCAGCCCGGTAATATCATCGCCAATAAGATCCTTGATATCGCGCACGATGATCCCATTGAGTGTGCCGCCTATCTCGTCCAATGGCTTGACGCCGCCAAATTTTGGCCGGAGGAACAAACTATTGATACGCTGGCCCAGCAGATGGCACAATTGGAAAATATCGTTGCGACGCTTCAGCGTGACCTTACTCAATTGCAAGGTGCCGCCGTACCAGCCGTCCTCTCATTAATGCCAACACCTTTCCCTGTAGCAGTCGGTACGGCAAGGGCAACAGTCCCCACCTTTATCGAACTTACGCAGGTTGACACGACACTTGGGAACAAGCCGACCCACCTCCGTTTACCTGATGGCACAATACTCAAGATCGGCAAGTGGAAAGACATTCTCCGCGAATGCTGCAAATGGGCGCTCACCATGAACCCCACGATGCCGCTACCATTCCCAGATAAATCAGGACGGAAAGTATCGCTGTTCAATATCGTGAAACCTGCGACAGGCATCTCATATGTCACCGAACACTACAATGGACAAACAGTCTATATCTATGTCAACTATGATGCCAATAATTGTCTTGCGAACGCACTGCATATCCTCAAACAGGTGCCGAGCAACTATCTAAAGACAAAGCCCGCGATAGCGTTCGATTAAGGAATTCACGAGTACGTCTCGGAGCGAGAGCAGGCTAACAAGCCCATGCAGCCGACCGCTTCGCGCGCGAGATCGTTGGGTTTTTGACAGTTCCTGCGGTGCGCTCGCGGCGGCTGATGGGCAGGCCGTTAGAGGCTGTCTAACAACCTAACACTGTCTGCGATGGATGCAATCGATTGAGGAGCATCCGTATCGATGCGAGATAGATCATGCCTTCTGATGTATCA
>JAYUYF010000526.1:0-3588 GCA_043752605.1 Roseiflexaceae bacterium | reverse complement strand
TCTCGCGCCGCAATGTATGCTGAAGAAGCTTGATAATTCGTATCATAGCCGGTGCTCCATCGCTCACCACGCCTCGCATAACGCAGTGCAGCATAAGGATACCATACGTTGTACTGATATGCGAAATACAATCTTTACACGTTTGCAATTCGACAGCAGCACTACAATATCCGAACTTACGTTTGTGTACATCGGCTGGTGGGTGCGTCGCGTGCTGAGAGAGTGAATAGTAATATGACACCTGGAGCGCACTCGCCTGTCGCCCGCGCGGATGAATCACGTATCGCTTTAGCTGATCAGGTTCAGCCTGCTCATCGCAGCGAATTTGGTCAATTCTTTACCCCGGCACCGACAGCAAAACTTCTTGCTTCATATTTACAGCATCCCAATCCTGATGTTCGGCTGCTCGACGCCGGTGCGGGCGTAGGAGCGTTGCTCGCTGCCGTGACGAGCGAGTTGTGTAGCCGAGCTATACCGCCGCGTAGCCTCCATATTACCGCATATGAAATTGACCCAAAACTTCATCTTGCGTTGCATACCACGATCGCCGCCTGTCGAGAAATTGCGCAGGCATCTGGCGTTGCCTGATCGAAGCGGTGACATCACACGGGCCGATCAGCCCGCAACGTCATCAGGAACTCGCACAACTTTTTGCCGGGTGCAGCATCGGGCTCGTCTATGTAACGGTGTTTCTTGACCGAGCGACTTTCAAGCGCTATCTCACCGATATTTCCTGGGAGACCGAGGTCTGGATTGCGGAGACGCCAGACCATCTTGTGCATTTCAATGGTGTGCGCTTCCTTGGGCCGTACGGCTCACAGTGATGTACTGTTCGCTATCCGGCGTCACTCGCTACTAGCTGCCGTAGCTGCGCCTCATCGATAATCGCCACCCCCAGTTCCTGCGCTTTGGCGAGCTTGCTGCCCGCATCGCTGCCCGCCAGCAGGTAGCTGGTCTTGCCGCTGACGCCGCCCGAGACTTTGCCGCCCTGGCTGGTGATCAGCGCAGCAGCTTCCTCGCGCGACATGCCAGGCAATGTGCCGGTGATTACAAACGTCTTGCCCGCCAGTGCCACGCCCTGCGGCGCGGGCGCACCCTCCCAGCGTGTGGCCACTCCCACGCTGGCCAGATCGGTGATCAGCGCGCGGTTGCCGGGCTGCTGGAAGAATTGCACCACCGACGCGGCGATCACCGGGCCGATGCCCTCGACGGCGGCAATCACTTCACTCGGTGCATCGGCGAGCGCATCGAGCGCTACGAAGCGCCGCGCCAGCAACGTGGCCACCGTCTCGCCGACAAACCGGATGCCGAGCCCGGTGATCAGCCGCGGCAACGGGCGCGTCCTGCTCGCGGCGATCCCTGCGAGCAGATTGGCCACACGCTTTGAACCATAGCCCTCGACGCCCGCAAACTGGGCTTCGCTCAGCCGATACAGATCGGCGATGGTGGCGACCCAGCCGTTTTCGACAAACAACTGCGCCTGGCGCTCGCCAATGCCCGCGATGTCCATCGCACCACGCGAGACAAAATGCTCGATCCGCCGTACCAGCTGCGCCGGGCAGACGCCAAAGTTTGGGCAACGCAGCGCCACCTCGCCCGCCGCACGTTCGAGCAGCGTGCCACACGCCGGGCACGCCAGCGGTGGCTGCCAGACCTGCTCGCCACCCGTGCGTCGCTCGATCACCGGACCGATGATCTGCGGGATGACATCGCCCGCACGCTTAACGAGCACCACGTCGCCGATACGGATATCGCGCTCGGCGATGTAATCGATGTTGTGGAGCGTGGCGTTGCGCACCGTCACGCCGCCGATGTTGACGGCATCGATCACGGCGTTGGGCGTAATCACGCCGGTGCGCCCGACGTTGACGACGATATTGGTGAGCGTGCTGGTCGTCTCACGCGCGGGAAATTTGAATGCGATCGCCCAGCGCGGATCGCGGCCAACGCTGCCAAGCACTTGCTGGTGCGCGAACGAATCGATCTTGATCACCGCGCCATCGACCTCATAATCGAGCCCGTCGCGGCGCGTCATCCATGCGCGGCAGTAGGCCAGTGCGGCCTCGAAATCCTCGAAGCGCTGTGCGTCGCGGTTGACCGGCAGCCCCAGATCGCGCAGTGTGGTGAGCAACTCGCCCTGGCTGGCGATCGCGACGCCGCTGAATGGGCCGACGGCGTAGGCGAAGAAGCGCAGTGGCCGCCCCGCTGTGACGCTCGGGTTCTTCTGACGCAGCGAACCGGCGGCGGCGTTGCGCGGGTTGGCCGCCACGCGTTCGCCCGCTTCGGCAAAACGTTGGTTGAGCCTGGCAAAATCGGCCAGCCGCATGTAAATTTCGCCGCGCACCTCGATATCGACTGCGGCGGGCGCGTGCTGGGATGCATCGAACAGCGTCGTTTGCTGTGGCTCAGTCTGGACACTACCGAGCGTGAGCGGGATCGCCGCGATCGTCCGCAGGTTGGGTGTGACATCTTCGCCCACCTCGCCATCGCCGCGCGTCGCTCCGCGCACCAGCCGCCCCTGCTCATATGTGAGCGCGATCGCTAGCCCATCGATTTTGGGCTCGACCGTAAATGTCATCTGGGTATCTGGCCCGAGCAGCCGCTGCGCCCGGTCGCGCCAGGCGCGCACATCATCTTCGCTGAAGGCATTCGCCAGCGAAAGCATCGGCACCGGATGGCGTACCCTGGCAAACTTCTCTGATGGCGGCGCGCCGACGCGCTGAGTGGGCGAATCAGGTGTGATCAGATCGGGGTGCGCGGCCTCGATCGCGCGCAAGTCGCGTAACAGCGCATCGTACTCGGCATCGCTTACGGTGGGCGCATCGAGCACAAAGTAGCTGTGGCTGTGCGCGCGTAACTGGGCGCGGAGAGTTGCGAGGCGTTCGATGATGTGCGGATCAGTCGTCATCGCTTACTTACTCGATGGTTGACGCGGCTCATACAGTTCGGCGCTGATCCGCTCCTGGAGAAACACTTTGATCAGCGATTGATACGGCACATCGCGCTTGTTGGCGAGCAATCGTAGTTCGTTGAGCATCATCTCGGGGAGCCGGATCGAGATCGTTCGCGTAGAAGGCCGGAGATTCGGGAGAACAACGCTGGTTGCCTTCGACCAATCAACATACTCCGCCGAATCGTTCGCCTCCCAGAAGGCGCGCTCATCATCCTCACTCGCGAATTCTGGTATCTGCTTCGGCATAAATCGTGCGCTCCTTTCTGCTCATCGGGCGAGCGGAGATAACTCGAATTTGCGCTTGACGAAGGGTGAAGACGAGAAACAACTCACGCCCGAGATCAGTCTTGCCAAGCGCGAAAAAACGTCGTTCATCCCGCGAATGACGATCGTCATCGCCGAGAAGCAACGGAATATTGAGAAATACTTCCTCACACTCGGTCTTTTCGACGCCGTGCTTGCTCCAGTTTTTCTGAAGGTTACCCGCATCCCTCATAAATCCGCTGATTTGTGTCAGATCAGGCATATGTGTATATTACCAATATATACAACGACTGTCAACCCACGCGCCGCAGCGCTGCATCGATCAGTGGTAGCGTCGCCGCGAGGAATGCATCCGCCACCAGCCAGGTGTG
>JAYUYF010000525.1:0-3589 GCA_043752605.1 Roseiflexaceae bacterium | reverse complement strand
GCATCACGGCGGCATCATCCTGCCGCAGGAGCGCCCGGCAGCGATCGCGGCGCTGTGCGCGGATCTCGGCGTGGATATCGCACCGCGCAGCTTTGAGCGCGCGCTGCTGCTCGATCACGAAGGGCGGCGTGTGCTGCGCCGGATCGGCCCCGAGCCGACCGTCGATGAGTTGGTCGCGCGCTACAACTACCATTCGCTCGAAACCGCGCTCGTCCACGCCGAGCATCTGACGCTCACCCTGCGCGGCCCGGTCTGGACGCTGCTGCGCACGGTGCACAATCTTGCACAGCGCGAGCGCCTGACGTACGACCTCAGCACCGCGCCCAAAACGTTGTTTGATACCGAGATGACGCTGGTGATCCACGGTGCCAAGGATGCGCTGGGTGGTTACGCGCGCGCCGGGCGGCGGGTGGTGCGCGTACTGTTGCGCCTGCTGGCGACGCATCCCGGCACGCTGACGAGCGGCGTCGCACGCGTGCATCTTGGCGGCGCGCCCGCGCTGGTAGTGCTCGGCCGCGCCGAACTCAAGGTGCTGGGCGCGCCTCCGGCTGCGCTGCTGGCCGATACCGCGTGGGAGGCCGATGGCGCGACGCAGTTGCAACGTGCCTGGGGCCGGGCGCTGCTGAGCGGCAAGACCCACGGCTGGCGTCTGCGGCGTGATCCCGAGCCGCTGGTGGGTAGCAACGCGCTGGTGTTGCCCGATTTTGTCGCGCTGCGCGGTCGTGAACGGGTGGCGATCTGCCTCGCACACTCGCGTGTCGGTGCAGCCGCGCTGGTGCGGCGGCTCGCCGAATGTCCGGGTGATGCGCTGGTGCTGGCCCCCGAGACCGCGCTGGCCGATGGCAAGCGCGCACCTGATCTGATTGGCTACCACGAGACCCTCGCCGACGCGATCGGTGCGATAGCGGCGCGGCTCAGCGGCGCGGCGCGGTCGGTGGCGGGCGAGACGCCCTGGCAGACGCTCGACCGGCGCGTGGCCGAGGAGGGTTTTCTCGCCGAACGCGAGGTCGCCGCGATCCTGGGGTGCGCCCCGGCAGAGGCGTTGCGCACGGTCGGTCGCTGGGGTGCCGGGCTGCACGTGTTACCCGGTGTGGGTGTCTGCGCCGCCGATGCGCTCGACGATCTGCGCGCCCTGCTTGATACACAACCACTGGCGCGCGCGGCGTAGGGGTGGGCAAAATCCCGCCGCGTCGCCATGGCCCCCTCTTCGTGTCGGAGAGGGGATTGGGGGTGAGGTCGCCGCCCCGTCCCCGCCCGCCCGCTTCGCCAATGAGTTGTTTTAAGATTTCCGCAGTAATTGTCATTGTGAGCGCTAATTGATCAACGTAAGACGCTTCTGCGATCAAGAGCCGCTCAACATGGATTGGACGGCATTTTTTGCACAGACTTACGCTTGAGACTCTTGAGTGAGATACGCTCGATAGAATGTCTTGAAAGAAAAGCGATTTGGCAGTACATACTCGTGTAATCCTTGCTGAAGTTGTGGCTGATAGCGGCTCTGCTGTTGCGCGAACCAATCCTTCCAGACGATAGTGTATGGCCAAAGGTATTGTAGCCGCCAGATATCGCGCACAAGACGCTGAACAAAACGGGGAACGGTTACTGCTTTACCGGTTTGGGCATCGTAGATATGTTGTGGTCGGATGACATTCAAGCTGCGATGTTGGTTCTCATGGTATTCCCAAAAGTAGCTTCTTTGCTCGTCGGTAATGACCACATCACACGAGATACGTTTTGGGTCAAGCGCAACTTGCAGCTGTTCGGGACACGTCGAGAGAATGGCTCGGCATTGCTCACGCTGCCTGGCAGGTAACCGCGTATCAGTGTCAAGTGCAGCGAGTAACGATGGCGTATGAACGTACTTCGCCAGAAACTGTTCCGAAATGGGATAATTCTCAGCGACGAATGTGGCTTCTGGAAACTGAACACGAAGTGCCTGGACGAAGGCTGCTTCTGCCTGACGTGAGCGATGGGGTTTGTTGTAGATCGTAAGCATACAGCAAGTATAGCAAAGAAGCTGGCAAGATGAAGTGCCGCCGAACGACTAGCCATCAGCCGCGCACGACAAATTGGCACGAATATAATTGAACGGGAAAGGCTTGATATACCGCCGAGTGCCAAAATCGGCCAGACAGAGGGCGTCGGTTGCATGGCGGTGTTCGGCGGCATTGTGGTACAACGGCTAACGAATGTTCTCTTTATTCTCCAAGCTAAAACGAAGATGTGTTCGACCAGCAGGCAGTGCTAGTACTCGCTTTCTTTCTAGCTTTATTTGTTCAGTACCGATAGTATCAAATAGTCGAAGGCCGCCGCCAAGAAGTACTGGCATGATGTCAATATCAAGTTTATCAATAAGTCGCGCCCGTATGCACTGCTGCCCAATCGCTGCACCGCCGACTATCATCACATCCTTCTCTCCTGCGGCTTCTTTTGCCTGGGCAATCACAGTTTCTAGTGTATCAGTAACGAATGTAAAGGTGAGCGTCGCAGACTCCTTTGGCAGTTTGGCTGGAATTGTGTGGGTAAGCACAAATAGTGGAACCTGAAACTCGTACATATCTGCGTAAGTATCAGGGTCTTCTGCCATAGCAAATGTATTCCACCCCATCACAACTGCACCTGTGTTTTGTATAGCTTCACGCATTGGCTCGGTATCTCGCAGCGTAGCATAATCGGCATAGAGCGCAGCGGCACTATTATTTTGGTCAGCGATAAACCCATCCAATGACATAGTCATTCCGAAAATAACGTTTCCCATAGTAGCTCCTTGTCCGCGAGTCGATTGTTAGCAGTATAGTCTACGTATGTGACAAGTATAGTTCCAGTGACCATAAGGAAAGGTGGGTAGTATGAATGCCGCCGAACATGTGATTCGGCGGATACCCATCCGCCTAACGCCCCGCGCTGCGAACATTCCTCCTCGGACGATTATCGCATAGCCCGATACTGCTTGCTCGGCTGCGCTATCGGGCGAAGTATCATCGTCGAGTCCAGCGATCACGCAATGCGCCCGCCCCCGCCCCCGCCCCGCGCCCGTCCCCCGCGCCCGCCCCGCCCCCGCAAATATCTGCTACAGTACATGTGTGAACACGCCACGTACCATCACCATGATCGCCCCGTTTGGGATCCGCCCAAAAGGCACGCTTGCCGCACGCATGCTGCCGCTGGCGCGTGAGTTGGTGCGCCGTGGACATCGTATGACGATCATCGCGCCTCCCGTACACAATCCGCAGGACGCCGGGCGCGATGAGACGATCGATGGCGTGCTGGTGCGCCACACCGCGCCGCAGCCCGTCAACGCCGCAACCCACACGTTCGCGCTGTTGCGCGCCGCGCTCGCCGCGCCTGCCGATGTGCTGCATCTGTTCAAGCCAAAGGGCTATGGCGGTCTCGCGGTGCTGGCTCACCGGGCGCTGCGCCCGCGCGTGCCGCTGGTGGTCGATACCGATGACTGGGAGGGGCCGGGTGGCTGGAACGATGCCTTACGCTATCCGCCACTGGCAAAAGCACTGTTTGCCTGGCAGGAGCGCGATCTGCCGCGTCGTGCGGCGGCGGTCACGGTGGTGAGCCGCGCGCTCGCTGCGCAGGT
>JAYUYF010000524.1:0-3593 GCA_043752605.1 Roseiflexaceae bacterium | reverse complement strand
AAGTCGTGCGCAAGCGCAAACGCGATATCGTGGCCGAATGGAGCAGCGGTAGCGAGGAGCAACTGCGCAAAGACGGCGTCGATCTGGTGTTTGGTACGGCGCGCTTCACTGGACATAAAATTGTCGAAATCGCGCTGAATGACGGCGGCGCGCGCGCGGTGACGGCCGAAACGATGATCATCAACGCTGGTGCGCGCCCGAGTGTGCCCGAGATCGAGGGGCTGGACACGGTCGAGTATCTGAACTCGACGACGATCATGGAGCTTGGCAGCGTGCCAGAGCATCTGGTGGTGCTCGGCGGCGGCTACATTGCGCTCGAATTTGGCCAGATGTTCCGCCGCTTTGGCAGCCAGGTTACGATTGTGCAGCGCGGCGAGCGGCTGCTGGGCCGCGAAGATGCCGATGTCGCCGATGCGGTGGCCGCGATCATGCGCGAAGACGGGATCGCGGTATTGCTGGGCAGCGCGGCGCGCAAGGTCGCACGCAGCGACGATGGCGGTGTACAGATCAGCGTCGCCACACCCGATGGCCAGCGCACGATCGCGGGCTCGCAGCTGCTGGTGGCGGTCGGCCGCACGCCAAACAGCGACCGACTGGATCTCAAAGCCGGCGGCATCGAAGTCGACAAACGCGGCAATATCGTCGTCAATGCGAAGCTGGCTACCAGCGTCGCCGGCGTCTATGCGCTGGGCGATATCAACGGCGGTGCGGCGTTCACTCACATTTCGTACGACGATTACCGCATCCTGAAGGCCAATCTGCTCGATGGTGGCGACCGCAGCACCGACGGGCGGTTGGTACCCTACACGATGTATACCGACCCGCAGCTGGCGCGCGTGGGCCTGGGCGAAGACGAAGCGCGCACGGCGGGCCGCGCCATTCGTGTGGCAACCATGCAGATGAGCAGTGTGGCGCGCGCGATCGAGACCGATGAGACGCGCGGCATGATCAAGGCGGTCATCGCCGCCGACAGCGATGCGATCCTGGGTTTCACGATGCTTGGCATTGAGGGCGGCGAGATCATGAGCGCGGTGCAACTCGCGATGCAGGGCGGCCTGCCGTACACCGCGCTGCGTGATGCGGTCTTCGCGCACCCGACGCTCGCGGAGGCGCTGAATAATCTGTTTGCGGATATCAAATAGGCGGCTGCGCGGCGCAATGTCCAGGCCGTCTCCCCCGGAACCCCCGGATCGGGTGGCACCCGCCGGCGGCGTGCGCCTGCGCGGCGCGGTGGCAGGTTGGCGCAAGCCCCTGCACCCCGCTGGCGGGGCGCCAGCGCCCCGCCAGGCCACCCCGCAGTGCGGCTAATCGCGCTGCGGTAACCAGTCTGAAGGCGCATGCCCGGTTGCGACGAACCGCGCGGCGCATTGCTGGTACTGTCGAAGCGGCGATGCCCCGCGCAGGCTGGCTCTAGCGATAATCCCGAGCGTAAAAATTGCGATCATCGCGTGCGCGATTCGCCGCAACCGGGCACGCGTTGCCGGGTCGGCCACGGCGGCGTGATCGGCAGTCTTTGGGGGTTCGCAGGCGGCAATTGCTCCCGCGCGGGGGGCGGAGCCCGCCTGGTGCTGCGGCGCAGAGCCGCACCCAACCGGAACCACCCTGCGGTGCAGGAGCGATGCCACCGGCGCGATTACCCCTCACGCAGGCGCGTCATCCCAAATCCGCGCGCGCTGGCAGCACCGACACCACTGTAGCGCGCGAAGCGCGCCAGCGTGGCCAGCACCGCCGCGAGCGGCCGATTGGCCGTGGTGAGCCGGTAGCCGCACTGGCCGACGCACGCCACCTGGGGGACGCTGTTTTTGGTCGGGATACTGACCGAGGTGAGAGCGATCCGGCCGACGGCGACCTGGGTTGTCACCAGTTCGCGCAATTCTGGCATGGGTAAGGGTAGTGGTGCAAACGCATTCCAGCGGTCAAACAGGCTGCCAAACACCAGTTCTGGCAGCGGTAGTGGCATGGTCAGCCCGCTGCGCCGAAACATGATCGGTGCGCCAAACTCGAAGAGCCAGCCATCCTCGCCGCGGCTGGCCGCTGCCGTGCCCGCCTGCACCAGCGCCGCATAGCTGGCGCGCCCACCCCACGGTTCGCGGGGATCACTGCTGGCCGCGACGACGTGCCAGGCTACACCGCCAAAGGGAAGCGTGGCTGGTGGCTGCGCTTCCCATCCTGCGAGGATCTCGTCGAGTTCGGCGCTGGTCGAGGCGATCCGTAACGCGTAGTGCTGTGTGGGCACAACTTGCACCAGTGACTGGCCATTGGCAGCATAGGGTGGTGTCACCGCCAGCGGCCGCAGCTGGCTCTCGGCGTGCAGGCTTTCGGCGAGTGCGGGTGCGACCTCGCGGATGAGATCGAGCACGGCGGCGTGGGCGGTGCGGCCGAGCGCCTCGTGTGGCTGGGCAGCCAGCGCGGGCCGCAGTGTCAAGACCAGCGCGACGGGCATGGGTTTCCTCTCACAGTACGACGATATCGCCGAGCGAATAGGTGGATCGTGCGGCGACAACCACCGCCCCCCCGAGCAGCGGCTGGTACACTGCCACCCACGGCAGCGCCGCATACGCCAGCGCTAGGGCGACGGTCAGCCAGATCGGTAATTTGCCATCAAGGATCACACCACGCGCCGGGTCGAGCCGTGGTGCGCTGAGCGGTGCGCGGAAATCGAGATAGCTGCCGGGAATACCAAATTGCACGTGGCTGTGCGCGGCAGTTTCCTGCACCGACCAGCCCAGCGGGCCATCGGGCACCGCCGCATCAATCAGCGTGAGCTGCGGAGGCACAATCCAGCCGCGCCGTGCATCGAACAGCATACACGTGGCAGGGGCGGCGTGCAATGCCAGCGCGGTGCTCAGCCACGCCGGGCCGCTGCCATACAACGCCAGCGGCTCGCCGGCCGGGATGCTCGCCAGCAATGGTGCGAGTTCGTCTGGTTGCCAGCGCCCGCCAGCTTTGCGTGTCAACGGGTAGATCGATCGCTCGAGATCGAGCAACAGATCGATATCGATCTGGCTGGCGTGATAATGCGCCAACCGCTCGCGCTGCAACCCGATTGTTTCGCCAATGCGCGCGACCAGCGCCTGCCGCAGTATCCCGTCGCTCGCGCCATTGGGCCGCAGGCCGACGATGCTGCCGCGCAGTGGCCGTTCGGCGATGATCGTCTCGTGCGGCGCATCGAGCACCGAGTGCAGATCGGCGAGCAGCGTCAGCCCGGCGGCGTCCACCAGCGCGTGCCACGGTGCCAGCGCGGCGGGGTCGGCGGCGATCAGGATCGCGTGGGTACAATTCGCCGCGATCCGCCGCACTTCATCCGAGACCATACCGCCGACATCGACCAGCAACGGCACGCTGCGTCGTGTGACATCGGCCGCCAGATCCTCGGCCAACGCGGCGGTCCAGCGATTCTTTGCACGGGCGCGCAACGTGCTGCGCAGTGGCTCGGGCGTGTCTGCATACCAGCTGCCTTCGCCATCCGGGCTCGCGCGCAGCACGTAGACCGGGTAACCCTGTGCGCGCACCGCGTGTGACAACCAGTCTGTCAGCGTTGTCTTGCCACTATGTGGCGGCCCACCGATCAGGATGGCCGGCAACGATGGTGT
>JAYUYF010000523.1:0-8798 GCA_043752605.1 Roseiflexaceae bacterium | reverse complement strand
CGAGCGGCACCGTCCGCCAGACTGATACCGCGCGCAAAGGGATGGATATCACGGTCTACCGCGTGGTCTCCGATGGTGGCGTCGAACGCGAGCCCGAGGTATTCTTCACGCGCTTTAAAGCCTGGCCCGATGTCTTCGTGCGCGGCACTGGCTAACGCGCAGGATACCGGCCTTCAAAAGTATAAAAGGGGTATATACTGTCTCTCTATGGATTGTGTACCCCTTTGTGGAAGAGAAACAGCGTGTACGAAGACGGTGCCATGCACCTGATCCACAATTTGATGCAGAGCATCGAGCCGCGCAGGACAGGTGATAGCGATCGAGATATTCTCGCAGCGCACGCAGTCATTTACCAGTGTGCGAAATCACCCGAATCATATGCATTATTTGCGCAGTTATGTGAATCGATGGCAGCTGTCCCCGAGCGCGCGAGTGACATCGTGGCGATGTACGCGCAACTGGCGCAGGTTGCGCGCTGGCGGGCTGCATTGATGGTCAAAATGTGCTGATCTGGTAGCAAAAAGCGGGGGAGCGGCATACACGCCGCTCCCCCGCTTTTGTGTGTCCTGGGAGATGATCATGCAGTAACTTCCGCCGCGATTTTTGCGAGCGTCGCGTCCATATCGGGCGCAATCACGGCGATCACTTTATCTGCCGGAACAAACGCTGCGAGTGGCCCAATTACCGAAGCGAGATCGAGGACGAGTGTCACCTCAACCCGCGTGCCGCTTCCCACCGGGATGAGCAGCCAGCGCGACTCAACCGCCAGCGGTGCGCGGGCGCGAAAAACGATCTCGCGGCCCGGCTGCCAGTGTACCGTCCCCTCGACTCTAAAACCCGCCAGCGGGCCAAGACTCATGGTGGTAATCACGCGCGCATGCTCTGCGGTCTGATCAAGAAGCTCGACGCTCCGTACGTTTGGCAACAACCGCGCAAGATTGCTCGGCTCGGCCAGCAAGGCAAAGATTCGATCGGCGCTGCTGGCAATTTCGCGCTGACGCACAATCCGTATCGGTTGGACACCGGCTCCACGCACGGCGGGCCGCGCAGCGCCTGCTCGATTGTGTATCGACATTGATATCCCCCTGATCTGCTGCTGTTACCTTTTGCGTGTGAGTATACGCGTACGCACAGCATGCGTCAAGTAGTTGCAAACCTTTATGCGACCCTTGTACGACCTTACGCACACCTTTCACCCACGGATGTTGCTACGTCGACAGTGGCAACACCAGGGTGATCGCGAGCCCACCTCCCGGTGTCTCGGCTGTCAGGAGTGTCCCGCCGACGATCGTCAGCAGTGTGTGATGCATCGCGAGCCCGCGGCCGCTGCCAGCCACCGCGCTGCTCTGGTAGCCAATACCCACACCATCATCAGCGATCCGTAGCTGTAGCGCATCAACAGCAGCTGTCAGCTCGATCGCCACGTCAAGCGTCAGCGAACGGTGGGCATCCGTACCACGCGCGTGGCGCGCGCTGTTGCGGATGACCTCGCGCGCGGCATAGAATGCCACCTCGGCGGTGGCCGGTTCGAGCCGGACGCTGCTGGCTGCCGGGGTCACGTGCCAGCGAACCGTATCAAAGCCACCCCGCATCTCGCCCTCGACAAGCCGCTGGAGTGCGCGCGGCAGTCCGATTTCGGCGATATCGGGCAGGCTGGCGGTGGGCATATCGCGCAGCAGATCCGCGATCCGACGGTGGGCATCCGTGAGCGCATCGGCGATCGCGGCGGTCTGCGGTTGCGGTGCGCTCAGTGCAATCAGCGCCGCGTGGATCTGCGGCAGGACATCGTCATGCAGCACACGCCGGGTGCGGCGGTCGATCAACTGGCTCTCGGCCATGCGGCGGCGTTGCAGCAGTACCACCCGGCTGGTGAGCTCAGCACCGGCACAGAGATCCAGCAGCCGCTCACCGGTGGCGCGGGCGACCTCAATATCTTCTTGCGTGTAGAGGCCGCCCTCGCGTTTGGGACCGAGCAGCAATGCTCCCACCAGCCCCTGGTCATCCCAGAGCGGCACCGCCCAGAGCGCGCCGCCCGCCAGATCGGGGTCTACACGCGCACAGATCGTGGCAGGCGACGGGAACATCGACGGCATCAGCAGCATAGCAGCCGGGTCAATCGCGCGCGTCTCGCCCACTGCTGCGGGCAGCGCACCCACCAGCGCGGCCGAGCGCCCGAGCGCGACCAGATAGACGACACGCGCGCCCAGCAGATCGTCGCACAGGGCAGCCAGTGGCGCGTGGATCTCGGGGGCGGCCTGCTCGGGCGCATCGGGGTGCAGCAGCCGGTCATAGCGGCGCTGGCTCGCCACAAATGGCCGCAACTGGGTGATTGTACGCTCGCGATCGGCGAAGGCGCGCCAGCTCACCAGCGCGAGAAACAGTGTCATCAGCACTGTAGCCAGCATCAGCGCATAGATCCGATCGACACTGGCAAAGAACGCGAGCCCGGCCGCGATCGCCGCGCTGTAGCCGGCCGCAAAAATAATACTGCGCCGCCAGTGCCGCCGTAGCCCGCTGCGCGGCAGCGTGGTGCCCGTGAAGACCTCGTATGCGACAATCGCCTGGCCGACACAAAACGTCACGCCAGCAATCACGACCGAGATCACCAGATCAAAGCCGAGCAGCAACACAAATACACGCCCCGAGAGCAACGGGCTACTGCCGCGCGCCAGCTGATTGAGCAACAACCACGCGACCGCCGCCACGCTCAGGCAAATCAGCAGCAACAGCACCGAGGTGGCCAGCAACCACGGCCGAGCGCGGCGGCGCGCCAGATCACCCATGAAGCGCCCGTGCTGCCCGGTATCGAGCAGCCGCCGCAACGAGAGCACGATACACGCTGCGCCGTAACCAGGGTAGATCGCGACCAGTGGCACACCAAACACGCTGCGCACCTGCACGGGAGCATCGCGTAGCAGGGCATCATACGGCGGCAGCGGGTCGGCGTAGAGTGGTAGCATGAGAATCGCCAGCCCGAGCAGCGTCAACCCGGCCAGCCGCAACCGCGCGTGCGGGCGGCGCAACGCACCGCTGTACCAGGCGCTCACGACATACCACAGGTACGGCGCACACACAAACGGTAACCAGCCGAGCCGCCACCAGATCGACAATTCGGCGCTGGCCCCGACCGCCAGCTGGCCGACCGTGGCGGAGTGGGCGGCAAAAAACATCCCGCTGAGCAGCAGACCCGTGCCCGCCGCCCAGACGCCCCAGCTGCGGCGCTCGGCGTTGAACAGCACGGTAAAGCCGAGCCAGAGCATCGTGATCGTGTTGAAGAACGAGACCGTGATCACCAGCCAGTTGATCAACCAAACAATCATGTATGGTACTGACATCAGATATCGTACGGGAGCCAGCGACCGCGTTCGTCGATCGCGCACGGCGTACCGTCCGCATCCCATTGTAGCAGGCGGCCCTCGCGCACGATCAGCACAGCACGCGTGCGCGCCAGCTTCTCATCCGTCGCGGTATCGGCCAGGCCCCACGCTGCGTAGATCTGGCCGTTGGTACGGCTGATCGTGCGCTTATCGCGGAAGCCCATCTGCGCGGCAATTTGCTCGTTGCTCATACCACGAGCGAGCATGCGCGCCACCGCCTGTTCGCTCGGCTCGAGCAGCGCCATCGGTGCCTGCTCATCTTTGCGGCGCACCTCGTGGACACGCGCCTCGATCTCGGGATCGATGATACCGCGCCCGGCCACCGCATCACGCAGTAGCGGCACAATCATTTGCGGCAGCAGATAGTTCGATTTGCGCACGTACGCATAGTGGCTGAGGATCCCGGCGCTGCGGAAGGCGCGGTAGTAGGCATCGTCGTCCTGGATCGAATAAAACACGACCGGCATGCGCGGGTATTCACGCCGAATCGCGACCGCCGCCTCGATCCCGTTCATCTGCCCCGCCAGTTGCACGTCCATCAGCACCACAGCCGGCGGCGCACCGAGGCACAGCGCCAGCGCGGTTTCACCATCGGCGCATTCGCCCACCACCTGCACATGGCCAGTCGCCGCCAGTCCAGCGGCGAGCGTCGGGCGCAGGCGTTCATTATCTTCAACCAGCAGCAGCGTCATCACAGCTATTGTCTACCTCCCGCGCTCAAGCATAGCGCATCGGTCAAGCACCCGAGTGCGTGCAGATTGGTCTTTAAAAGGTCGTATGTTCACCGTATGCGGCGTATGCTGGTGGTAGCCCTCACCCCTGGCCCCGCTCCCAGAACGGGAGCGGGGAATGCAATTGCGAATTAGGAGCGGACGCGGCAGCGAGCAACGAGGAGGCAATGATGACACTTTTGCTGTTTCTGATGCTGGGCGTAGCGGTGGCGCTGCTGGCCGGGTATCTCACCGGTCGTGCAGCGGGCGGCACCGACCTCGCCGCCGGTGGCATCGCCGGACTGATCGGCGCAGTCGCTGCGAGCATGGACAGCGCGGCAGTGTTTGGCCACGCCCTGCCATTACTGCTCACCACCGGTCTTGGCTTCTGCCTCGGCGCACAGCGCGCAATAATGGAGCGCACGGATCGCTGGTTTGTCGAGGATAGGCGGTAGCAATAAGCCTACGCCGCTATCGGCAGGCCGCCCAATCGGTCGCATGTAGCCGATTATGCGACGCATGCCCCGTTGCGGCGAGCTGCGCAGTTTATTGACTATTTGCCGCCAGGGGCAAACACAGCCCAATGTTCATACGCGCAAGATGTACGGTTTCGGGGTTCGAAGCCGGGGTTCCGGGGCCGGGTAGGCCCCGGGTGCCGCGCCGCACAGGCGCAGCCAATCAGCACGTTGCAAAAACAAGCGCGTTAGCGCAGATCATACCGCCCGCGCAACGCAAAATAGCGTACCGTCAGCACATCGCGCAGATTGCGCCACGAGTCGCGCAGCGCGCTGACCTTGGTCTCTTCACCATACGACCATGGCACGGGAACTTCAGCCACACGGTAGCCGCAGCGCGCGGCGAGAAACAGCAACTCAACGTCGTAGGCCGTCACAGCGGCACCCTGCACGAGCGGCGCGGTATCGCCGTAGATCTGGACCCTACCAAACAGATCCTGGCACGCCGCATGGCGCAGCGCCTTGAACCCGCACTGCGTATCGTTGATCCCCCCCACTGCGATGACGCGCACCAACAGATTGAAGGCCCTGCCCATCACATGGCGATGAAACGGTTCGCCTTCGCGCCGCGATCCCGCACCCTCGCGGCTGCCGATCGCCACATCCGCGCCCGCATCGATCGCGGCGCGCAACCGCTGCCACTCGCCGATCGGCACCGCGAGATCGGCATCGCACAGCAGTACGATGGTGCCCGCCGCCGCCAGCGCGCCGCGCCGCACGGCATAGCCTTTGCCGCGATGATCGAGCCGCAGCAGCCGCAGCGTGGGGAACAGCGCCGCACGCGCGGTGACAATTTCGGCGGTACGGTCATCGCTGCCATCATCGGCCACGATCACTTCGGCAGCGTATGGCTCGTGTGCCAGATATGCAAAGATCGTATCGAGGGTCTGCGGCAGTCGGCGTTCTTCGTTATAGGCCGGGATCACAATCGAGAGCAGCGGCGCAGCGCTCACTGCAAGAACTCGCAGGCCGGGTCACCTAGTGCGCTGGCAAACTGCGTCACATCGCCCGCCAGATAGCGTTTGCGCAAGAAACGCGGCAACGCGCGCAACCCGTCGATCTGGCCGCGCAATCGTGCGCGCGCCGCCGGTTCGCGCAGATGCATCAGCGCGCCGAGCACCAGCCCGATCTGGCTGCGCACCAGCGCGCGCCAGTGCGCGCGCGCCAGCGTGGCTGGCATATTTTTGGCCCATACGAGCATGAAATTACGGCCGCAATAGTAGCTCGCCAGCGCACCACCGCCAGTCGCGCTCAACTTGTGATACACCACCGCGTCCGGTACATACAGCGTCTTCATGCCGTGGCGGCGCGCGCGCAGGTTAAGATCGACATCTTCGCAGTACATATACAGGTCTTCATCAAACACTTGGCCATCGGGCGCAAGACGATCGAGTGCCCGTCTGCGGTAGGCTGCCGCACCCGCACATGGCCCAAAAACCTCTTCGAGCGCAGCAAACTGACCGATATCGCGCTGCCAGACGCCACGGTTGCCCGGTACACCATCAAACCGGTAGAAATCGCCGGTGGCGTGCAACGTATCGCGCCGGTCGAAGAGTAGCAGCTTGCTCGCAGCAAAATCGTAGGCCGGATAGCGATCGAGCGCACCGATCAGTCGTTCAAGCCAGCGCGGCTCAGCTGCGGTATCATTGTTGAGCAGCACCAGATACTCGCCCACCGTTACGCGGTACGCGGCATTCACCGCCGCCGCCATGCCAACGTTGCGCCCGAGTGCCAGCACCTGTACCTGCGAATACTCGCACGCCAGCAGCGCCAGTGAACCATCGCTGCTGCCGTCATCCACGACGATTGCGCGGAAATCCTGGCGCGTCTGGCGCTGCAGCGCGTCGAGGCAGGCCGGCAACAGCGCCACACCGTTGAAATTGGGGATGACAATATCGATCACGCGGCGCTCGTTCGCTCAAGATACGCGGCCAGGGCATCCTGCCAGGGACGCAACACGATACCAAGATCGGCGGCGGCGATGTTACGCAGCGGCGTATGCGGCGGCACCCGGCTAGCGCGTTTGTATTCGGCCAGCGTCGTGTGTCCAAGCGTACAACTGGTGATACCCCGCTGCCGTAGAATCTCGGCGGCAAAATCGTGCCGTGATACGTGGCCGCTGTTGACCAGATGATACGTACCATACTGTGGCTGTGTGATCAGCTCTGATACCGCAGCAGCAACATCGTGAGTAGCAGTTGGGCTGCCGATCTCATCCGTCACCATCGCCAGTGAGGGGCGCTCGGCCGCCAGCCGCAGTACAGTCCGGACAAAATTGCGTTCGCCGCCATAGAGCCACGCGACACGCGCGATATAATGTTGTGGCACCAGCTCCCGCACGGCCTGCTCGCCGATCAGTTTTGACGCACCATAGGCATTCACCGCGCCGGTCGGGTCATATTCACGGTAGAAACGCGCATCAGCGCCGTCAAACACTTCGTTGGTGCTGATGTAGACTAGTGGTGCGCCGAGCGTGCGGCACGCCAGTGCGACATAGCGCGTGCCAAGGCCGTTGACTCGGTAGGCAAGATCGGGGTCGCGCGCGCAGCCATCAACATTCGTATACGCGCCAGCGTGGATCACGAGGTCGGCATGCGTCGCCACGATTGTCGCCGTGGCGGCGGGATCGCTCAGCTCCAGATCAACGTGGCCGAGCGCAGTAATGGTGTGCTGCGGGGCAAGCGACGCGATCAGCGCGCCGCCTAATTGCCCGTTGGCTCCCGTAATTGTGATACGCATCGGCTCCCTACGGTAATGTCAAAATAATCGGCTCACCATCAGCCACGGCTAGCGAATGCTCAAACTGTGCCGAGAGCGAACCATCGGCGGTGCGCACGGTCCAGCTGTCGGTCTTGTCGAGCTGTGTTTCAGGTTTGCCCGCGTTGATCATTGGCTCGATCGTAAATGTCATCCCCGCGCGCAGCCGGAAGCCGTTGTTGGCACGGCCGTGATGCATGATCGTCGGCTCATCGTGAAGCTTCTGGCCGATGCCGTGGCCGGTGTATTCGCGCACCACATTGAAACCATTGGCCTCAGCGTGGCCCTGGATCGCCGCGCCGATGTCACCCGAACGCCGGTCATTCACCGCTGCGGCGATGCCGCGCCACATGGCTTCTTCAGTCACATCGAGCAACTTCTGCGCCAGCGGCGAGACCTGGCCCACCGGCCACGTGACACACGCATCGCCGAACCAACCATCGAGGCACACGCCCATGTCGATGCCAACGATGTCCCCGTTTTCGAGCCGATGTTTGCTCGGGATGCCATGGCAAATCACATTGTTTGGCGAAATGCACAATGTTCCCGGGAACGGCGGTTGTTTGCTGCGGCCACCATAGCCTTTGTAGGCCGGGATGGCACCGCGCTTACGCACAAATTCCTCGGCCATACGGTCAAGATCACGGGTGGCAGCGCCCGGCAAGACGTGTGGACGAAGCATTGCAAAGGTCTCGGCAACCAGGCGGCCAGCGGCGCGCATTTGTTCAATCTGCTTTTTATTGCGCAAAACGATAGGCATACGTGATTTCTTCCAGAATTGTTCACAAACCGGTGCTATTATACCGCCGATGTCCTTCTTCTGCGCAGATGATAAGCGAGGTCACGCGTGAATTTACTCCAACAGGCGCTTGAGGGCGTCGCAGACACGTTTGGTGTCGGCGTGGCGGTGGTCTTGCTGGTGCTCGGCGTTGTGGTACTCGTGTATGGTCGGCGGCTGTTCTGGGCATTTGGCGCGCTGGTCGGCTTTCTGATCGGCCTGGCGGTCGCACCCGGTTTGCTCGGTAGTATCGATCCAAACATTCGCCCGCTGATCATCTTCGCGCTGGCGGTGCTGCTCGCAGTGGTGGCTGCCAGCTTACAACGCACCATCATTCAAATCGCGGGCGGCATCGGCTTTGCCATGGTCGGCTGGTCATTACTGGCAAATGCCACCGATACCGTGCGCTACGGCGTGACACTGGTCATGTTTGTGGTCGGGCTGTTGCTGGCATTGCGCCTCTCGGACTGGGGTGTGCTGCTGGCCTCGGCGCTGCTTGGTGCGGTCGCGATCATCAACGCGCTCGGCTCGTTTATCGACATCCCTACCGGTATCAGTGCGATCGTATTCCTGGCGCTGGCCGGGTTTGGCATCTACCAGCAATCGCGCAGCCTGGCGAAGACGTAGGGCGGGCGTAGGGGCGAAGCATTCCTGCGGAATG
>JAYUYF010000522.1:0-3605 GCA_043752605.1 Roseiflexaceae bacterium | reverse complement strand
CTGATCATTGTGGCCTGCAATACGGCCAGCGCCGTCGCGCTCGATGCACTGCGCCAGAGCTTCCCCGCGATCTCCTTCGTCGGCATGGTACCCGCGCTCAAACCTGCGGCGCGCACCACACGCAGCGGTGTCGTCGGCGTGCTGGCCACGCCGGCCACGATCGCGGGCGGTCTGCTCGCTGCGGTGGCCGCGCGCTGGGCCGCCGATCTCCAGGTCATCTTCCAGCCGTGCCCCGGTCTTGTCGAACAGATCGAGGCGGGTGCGCTCGATGACGCGGCTACCAGCGCGTTGCTGCGCGAATTGCTCGCGCCGCTCCAGCAGGCGGGGGCCGATACCGTCGTGCTGGGCTGCACGCACTATCCGTACGTCCAGCCCACGATCGCGCGCATCATGGGGCCGCAGGTCACGATCCACGATGCCGCCCGCGCCACCGCGCAACACGCCGCCAATTTGCTGCCACCGGATTCGGGCACGAACATCGGGCGCGTGCGCTACCTCACCACCGGCGATGCTGCGCATCTTGTTCGGCAGATCGCACAACTCGGTCTGCCCGCAGGCCCGGTCGCACACGTCGCGGTGCCGTCGTGAGCGCGGGCGACCATCCCGATCGGAGCGGCGCGAGCCAGGTCGTGTACATCGACGCCAGCAGTATTTTGACAAAGACCGCCGGCTTTCTCTCGGCCTACGATTTTTCGCTCAATCCGTATGGCGGCTGCTCATTTGGCTGCACGTACTGCTACGCCGCGTTCTTCGGCCGCGACCAGACCCGGCGCGATACCTGGGGCCAGTGGGTTGATGTCAAACAGAACGCCGTCGACCTGCTCATGCGCAAAAAGCCGGGCAGCCTTGATGGAAAAATCATCTACCTCAGCAGCGTGACTGATCCGTACCAGCCGATCGAGCGCACACTCCAGCTCACCCGTCGCCTGCTGACGATCCTGGGCGAGCGCCACCGCGCCCACGTGGTCATCCAGACCCGCAGCCCGCTCGTCACGCGTGACATCGACGTGTTGCGCACGCTGGCGCGCGTCCAGGTCAATATGACCGTCACCACCGATGATGATACCGTCCGCCGGGTCTTCGAGCCGCAGTGTGCCGCCATCCACGCGCGGCTGGCCGCCATCACCACTGTGGCGGCCGCCGGGATCCCCAGCGCGGTGACCATGACGCCGCTGCTGCCCGTCGCCGATGCCGAGGCCTTCGCCATCCAGTTGCTGGCCACCGGCGTGGAACATTTTGTCGTGCAGGATTTCCACGTGACACGCGGCAACTTTGTGGCGGGCACGCGTGCTGCCGCCCTGCAACTGGTGGCCGCGCGCGGCTGGGATGCGGCCGCCTACCAGCGGGTGGTGGCCACGCTGCGCGCGCGCATCCCAGCGCTGACCGAGGGCAAAGACGGGTTTGCGCCTCGATGAGCCTGCCGCGCTTCTGCCCGCAGTGCGGCGTGGCGCTGCCGGCGGGCGCGCCACGGTTCTGTATCGCCTGCCGCCACGAATTGCTGCAGCCCGTCGCCGCCGTACGCGCACCCGACGCAGCTACCGGCGCTATGCTGCCCGCCGCTCCAGCGGGATTTGCTGCCACCGGTGCCACCGTGCGCCTCAGCAACGCAGGTGTGGTACAGACGGTAGTCGGCGGCACGATCAAGCTCCCAACCGATGGTGCGATACCACCCGGCATGTGGTTCGCCGCCGAGCCACCCGGGCCAGATGACACGATCGCGCTGTATGCGCCGCTGCGCGCGGTGGTGGGCGGCTGGAGCGGCACCACAACCGATGGCTGGCGCAAGATTGGCCCGATCCCCGCAGACGATGGCAGCGGCATGCTCTTGATCCGTTTCGACGCGTGGCGGATCTGGTTCCCCGCACGTGGTGCTGGCGAAGGGTTGCGGCTCCACGCCCGGATCGTCGCCGCATCGCACGCCGATCACGGCCGTACCCGGCGTGGTTTCACCTACCGCGTCAATGGCGATCCGCCGATGCGCGTGTACGAGAGCTGGTGGACCGATGCCGAGAATCGGCGCATCGAGCGGCCGTTGCCGTTCATCCAGCTTATGGCCCCGCCGCGAGTGCCGCGCATCTCCGATCTTGCCGAGCAGATTGGCATGCTCTCGCTGCGCGAGGCCGAGCGGCTGGTACGCGGCAGCGCGGCACCTGGCGTCTTCACCCTGCCCGATCCAGCCCAGCAACGCACGCCACTTGGTCGCGGCATCATCCTCCACAGCGTACCCGGCGGCGTGTTTGGCGCGGCGTTCACCAGCCTGGCGGGCAGGCCGCAGTACCGGGTGAAGATCGATCGACCGTTCAGCAGCGATCTGCGCACATGGCCACAACAACGTCAGGTGATCGTCAAAGAGGCGCACGACCTCGGGCTCGATTTTGATACCGACCCGGTCGTCGAATGGTGGCTCGACCGCAACGGTCACGATGGCGCGCTGCTCGATGTTCCCTTCGCCGAGTATGGCACCAACCGGATCGCGATCGCATTCCGCCGCAATCAGATCGTCCGCGTGCAGATCTAGCGCGCGGCTGTGATCTGTGAATTATGCTACAATGCACGATATGCAACAGCTGCTGCCGATGATCGAAGACCCGATGTTGCTCGCCGATGTCGCCCGCGTACGCGCGATTATCGACGACCGAATCAAAGCACGGCCACCGGTCGCGCAGATTGTTGCGCAGATGCCCGGCGCGCGTGATGCTGCACTACCCTACGCCCAGCTCACCCTGCTCGCGGCACGCCTGAGTGGCGAAACAGACCAGAGCCGCGCGCTCCACGCTGCTGCCACGATTGAGCTAATCGCCACTGCGATGCACATCCACAGCTCGCTGGTGGATCAGGCCGCGCGCCGCCGTCACACCGTCTCGCCGCACACCGAGTGGCAGGGCAGCGCCGAGTTGATGACCGGCGATTATGTACTCACGCTGGCCGCCACCGAGATGGCGCTTTCGCCCGATCCGCAGCTGATCGCGGCATTTGCGCGCTGCGTGCGCCAGATCAGCGAGGGGCGGCTGGCCCCGGTGATTAGCGTTCGTCCGCTCGAGACCGCACTACGTGAATATCACGCTCACACCAGCGCGACGGTCGGCGCGATCGCCGCCACCGCCTGCGCGGCGGGCGCGATCTGTGCCGGGCAGCAGCCGGTGATCGTGGCGGCGCTGGCGGAGTATGGCCTTCAACTTGGTACCGCCGTGCAGATGCTCAATGAGGCGCTCGATTATGCAGGCGATCCGCAGCAGCCAGCGCAGCGCGCCGTCGCCCTGCGCGCCGGGATCATCACGCTACCACTGATCTACGCCGCTGCCGCCGGTGCCAGCGCGCCTGCCGCCGCACTCGACACCCGTCTCGATCCGCCGCGCGCGCACACACTCGCCGATGCGGTTGTGGCAGCTGGTGGCGTGGCGGAGACGATCCGCGCCGCTGCCGCCGCGCTCGACCGCGCACAGCGCGAGTTGCAGCAGCTGCCCGCTACTCCAGCGCGCGATACACTCGCGCTGATCGTGCACGATATTGGCTCACGCACACGCAAAGCGGACTGAGTTGACGGCGACACGTATCACCCGCCTGCGCAGCGCGCCACGCGCCGCCCCCGTCGCCGTGCTGATCAT
>JAYUYF010000521.1:0-8814 GCA_043752605.1 Roseiflexaceae bacterium | reverse complement strand
TTCGGCGAGACGAGTATGGATCAGCTTTTGCAAGAATTGCGCGCCAGTGGGCAGCCGCAAGATCTTGCGTGGTTGCTCGATCGCTACCTGCATCTGCTGCGGTCGCTGGTTCTGGTAGAGGAGCACGAGGCATGAGCGAGCGACTAAGTTTTCAAGGAACGCCGGATCAGGCTGCGCTTGCGGAGGAGATCCACGGTGTGATGTCGGCGCAGGGGTCGTTTTTTGGCTATGATACGCCAATCCGGCAGACGCTCACCAATCTTTCGGATTTTTTTGCCGGCCAGCGCAAAGCCAATAAAGCGAGTATTGTCGCCGAAATTGAGTCGGCGGTGGCCGTCAATGATGTCGTGTTCCGTCGTGAAGAGCGTGACGGTGAAGTATTCTATGTTACCTCACGCGCGGGTACGCCCGATCCGCAGATCTATGTGCGGCCGCATATGTTCCTCCAGCGCCTGTATGAGCCGGAGCACCCGTTGCCGATCGATGACATCAGCGTTGTCGTAACGACCACACGACCGGCGCTGACGACAATCGAGCCAGTATTTATCTCAGATTACTGGCAAGTACAGGCCGGGATCGCTGTTGATGAAGATACAGCTGAAGAAGCATTTGATGTTGCCGAGGTCATAGCAACGGTCGATTCTCTGGAGGCCACCGAGGCCGCTGAGGTTGCGGAAGTTGCGGAAGTTGCGGAAGTTGCGCAACCGGTTGTTGAGCGCCCCGCGCCTGTGGTGCAGACTCCGGCGTTGCCAGTTAACTCGATGGTCGCGCTGCCAAACGGCGTACAGATCGACCTGCGCCGCCCGACGGCCGATCTGGTCGTGCAGCACGGCGCGACGCTGCTCAACCAGTTGCGTGGCGTGATAGAAGGTGATGCCCTGCGCCGCCTCGTGATGTTTGGCAGCCAGGTGTTCCCCGAGTCGAACGTGGCGTCATTTGGCAAAAACGATCTGCGGCGTATCAGCGAATACTTGAAAGAGACCGGTGAGCCGCTGCTCGATACGCAAATTATTGCGGATGTCTTTTATCACACGCCGCGTCAGGCAGATTACGAAACGTTCCGTTTTGCACTCAACTACCGCTTGAGCCGCGAGAAAGACTTCGAGTTCGTCGGTATAGAGGGCGCGCGGCTCTGGTCAGTGCGTGGGTTGCCGCCGATCGGTGGCAAGCGGCTCAAGGCCGGTGAGATGGGTCAGATTACCGGGTATCTCGAAGAAGGCTTTGACGATAGTCTGGTTGCGCAGCAGGTCGAGACGATCCGCAGCGATGGGCAGTTCCAACACGTGCTGACGTTCTTCGAGTGGGAGTACGGTGTGTTGCCGTTTACCCGTGCGCTGGCGGCATTGCTGCCGGGTGCGCTCCTCGCCGATCAGCGCACTGCGGTGCTACGTATCGAGTTGCCACAGCATTACACCGCGACGTTGGCCGAACTGCGCTACCCGACGGGCAACCGTGGTGGCTGGCTCCAGGGTCTTGATGGCCTGATGCACGAGTATCTGGTGCCGGGCGCGATTATGACGCTGGCGCGCACGGGTGAGCCAAATGTATTTGCGCTGTCGTATGAAGATCAGGCCGAGACCCAGGATCGCTTGCTCGAGCTTGATGAGAGCAAGAAGACACCAAAGTTTGCGTTTGCCAACACAAGTTACACGTGTGTTGTCGATAGCGATATGCTCATCAATCAGCAGCGCTATGGCCGGTTGCGCAACTTGAAGGCCTTCCCGATGGCTGAGCGCCGCAAAGCTGAGCCGTTGCTTGATCATGTGGCGGAGACGATTGGCGATCCGGTCGGTACGCGCGAGCAGCCACGCTACAAGATCGCGGCCGCCGATCTGTTTGTCGCGATGAATGTCTTGCGGCCGATATCGCGCGAATATCTCGACCATCTGCTCAAGGCCAACGAACGCTTTGAACCCGAGGGTGATGCGTGGGCTCATACCCCCGCACCGCGCCCCGAGGCCGAGGAGAACGCCGTCGTCGATGACCTGGACGACGACGAGGAATGACCGATATCGTCGCCCACTTGCGAACGATCGGCACAGCGGGCGAGGCTGTGCTGATGCGCGATATCAAGCCGCTCTCTGGCTTGACACGTGACGATGCCGAGTTGCTGCGGGTACCGCTTCGTGCGTTGCCCGCCGCGCGTCGGCTGGCGCTCGCGACCGCGATGCGTGACCTGCACGAAGACAATGTTGACCTCGACTTTGTCCAGCTGCTGCTGGTGCTACTCGAAGACGCTGACGCGCGCGTGCGGCTTGTGACCGTCGGTGCGCTTTGGGAGGATACCACGGCACGTGTGATGCGCGGCCTGATCGAGCGTCTGGCGCAAGACGAGGATGCGCTGGTGCGCGCCGAAGCCGCGCTGAGCCTTGGGCGCTTCGCCTACATGGCCACACTCGATGAAATCGACGAGCATCAGGGCGATCTCGTGCGTGCTGCGCTGCTCGGCCAGCTTGCCAGCGAGCAAGATGTCGATGTGCGTCGGCGGTTGGTCGAGAGTTGCGGTTACTACGGTGAAGCAGCACCAGTGCAGGCCGCGATTGCCGCCGCTGCTGTCGCGAGCGACCAGTTGCAGCGCGAGAGTGCGCTGGCTGCGATGGGCCACAGTATGGATCCGCGCTGGCTACCCCAGATCGCGGCGGCGCTCAACGAGCGCTCTCCCGCCCTGCGCTACGAGGCGGCACGTGCGGCGGGTGAATTTGCTGATCTTGCCGCTGATCAGGTGGCAAGGCTCGCACAACTGACTCAGGAGGAAGATACCGAGGTAGCGACGACTGCGATCTGGGCGCTCGGCCAGATCGGTGGCGCACAGGCGCAACGTGTGCTCCAGTCGTTGACACGATCGACGGACGATGCGCGCAAACAGGCGGCGCTCGAAGCCATCGACGAACTCTTGCCTGGCAGCAACCTCTTCGCCGGAGCCGTCACACGGCGTGTTCGCGGCGAAGGCGAGGATGATGACGACGATGGGTTTGATGAGCCAGACGACAGTGATGACGATGGCTTTGGCGACGATGAGATGGAGCGACCATGAGCCAGGTATCCCTCGAGACGCTCGATGATGTCTACGATCTGGTCGTCCTCGCGCCGCATCTCGATGATGCGGCGCTCTCGTGTGGTGGTCTGATCACGCAGCGCCGCCAACGTGATCAGCGGGTTCTTGTGCTCACGATCTGCACGGCCGCGCCCGCGCCCGCGGGGCCGTTCAACGCCGTCGCGCAGGAATTTCACGCGCAGTGGAACCTGAGCGCCGAGCAGGTCGTCGCGGCGCGGCTGGCCGAGGAGCGCGCCGCGATGGCGATGCTTGATGTCGATTACTGCTGGGCCGGGCGGCTCGATGCGATCTATCGCCAACCCGATGCCTACGTAAGCCGTGATACGCTGTTTGCACTGCCCGTACATCATGATCCGCTGGCAGCCGATCTGCACAACCTGTTTGCCGGGCTCTACACACGGTTGCCGCGCGCACGGTTTGTTGCGCCGCTGGCAATTGGCAGCCACGTCGACCATCATCTGACGTATGGTGCTGCATACGCCACACTCGCCGATTGTGTCCAGTTTTACGAAGATACGCCGTATGTGTACAAAACGGGCGCGCTCGAACTGCGGCTGGCCGAACTTGCCGCCGAGACACTCGGCTGCCAGACCAGCACATTTGATGCGGCGGCGACCGCGCGCAAAATCGCCGGGATAGCAGCGTATGCCAGCCAGATGCACGAATTGTTTGGTGGCGTCGCTGCGATGGAGGCGCAGGTGCGTGCGGCAGCACTGGCACTGGGCAATGGCCAATCCGGCGAACGACTCTGGAGCATCACGCGCTGATGGCGGGCGCGGAAGACGCGGTGACGCACATGCACCACGGCCATTTGCTGCAATCGGCTGGCTGGGCCACGCTCAAAGCGACGGTCGGCTGGCGGGCCGCGCGCCTGACGGCCGGTGATGCGCGGGCACAGATGCTGCTACGGCGACGCTTTGGCCTGGCTGCTGCCTACGTGCCGCGTGGGCCAATCTGGGCTGATGCAGCAGATAATGCCGCTTTGATCGACCAACTTACGCAGCACGCACGGCGGGCGGCGGCCGTATTTTTGCGAGTCGAGCCCGATCTGCGCGAAGATAGCCCGCACGCGCAGGCGATCGACAGCTTGCTGCGCGCGCACGGTTTTGCGCCCGTCGAGCCGCTCCAACCGCAGAGTACGATCCATCTCGACCTCGCGCCAGCGCCCGAGCGGCTGCTTGCGGCGATGAGCAAAGGCCACCGTGCAGATATTCGCCGCGCCGAACGCGACGGCGTCGTGGTACGCACCGGCCAGGGTGCAGCCGACCTCGACACGTTTTACACAATTCTGCAGGAGACGGCAGCGCGCAATGCGTTTGCCATCCACAGTCAGGCGTACTACGCGGCGATGCTGGCAATCTTTGGCGCGCACGCCTGCCTCTGGATCGCCGAACATCAGGGTGCCGCGCATGCGGTGGCGATCACCGCTGCGTGGGGTGACGAGGCGCTGTATCTTTACAGCGGATCGAGCGCAGCTGGTTTGCGCAGCGCAGCGCAGCACGCGATCCAGTGGCAGGCGATCAACTGGTCACGCGTGCAGGGTGCCGCACGCTATGATTTCTGGGGTGTGCCAGACCAGTTTGGCCGCGCAGCGCTGGCGGCGCCAGCGCTGCGTGAACAGCTGGAAGCCGCAGCGAAGACCGATCCATTGTACGGTGTATTTCGCTTTAAAAAAGGATTTGGCGGCGCGTTGGTGCGCTACCTGCCCGCCTACGATCGAGTCTTTATTCCGCCGCTGTATGCCATCTGGCGGCGGCGCGCGGCTGGCTGAGGTGCCTAATGACACAACCTGATGAGATCCTGGCGCAGCGCGCTGCCGAGGCCGAACGACTGGCGGCGTGGCTGCGTGATGAACTGGAGCGCCAGCGCGCGATGAACGCGGAACTGCGGCGCGCGGTGAGTGAGATGGCGCGTGCGTTCCAGGAGACGCTGGCGCGCGCGGATGATGCTGCGCGCGAAGGTGAACTTGACCGCGTGCGGCGGATCACGCGCGAGAACCGCCAGGCGTGGCAGGCGTATCTCGGCCAGATCATCGCGGCCTCAAGCCGCCCAATCATCGCACGCGATGAAACAGACAACACGGCGGTGTAATCACACTGAATCACACCGCCACGCTGTGCGTGGTGGCTCCGCGACCAGGGCTCGACCTGGAACCTACCGATTAACAGTCCTGGTTAAGAAACAAATCATACGATGTACCGCCGGATCGGTTTTCATCGCGCCTCCTTCTGCGGCCCCACGCTCCGAGTACATCGACCGACGGACACATCCGCGCCGGGAAATTTCTCCTTGTCATTGAGGTGCAAGTTTAAACTGTCGCTACACACATTTCTGACAGCTCTCCACCGAACATGGTATGATAGCCACCAGAACTAATATTTCAACAGGTACATTCCATGCCCCGCGCAACTGCCCAGGCTCCAACATCAATCGCTCGCTTTGGTGAGTTATTAAAATACCTGCGACGACGCGCTCGGATGACCCAGCGCGAACTTGCTATCGAGGTGGGCTATAGTGAAGTACATCTTTCGCGTTTAGAAGGCAACTACCGCCCGCCTGATCAACAAACGCTGCTGGCGTTATTTGTACCCGCGCTCGACTTGCACGATGCACCGGAGCTAGTCACACGGTTGCTCGATCTCGCAGTGACAGGCCGTGCTCATGTCGCTACTCCCGCGCGTGAGCTAGCCCGCGACCAGGCTGCTGAAGCAGCGGCGGCACTTGAATCCGTTCCACTGCCGCCGACTGGCGAAGTAGTACGGACTGACATGCTACAGCGGCTGCGGCTGCGGCTGGCAAACGAACGTGTGGTTGCGGTGTGCGCGATGGCTGGCATGGGCAAAACGACGTTGGTGGCAGCGTTAGCGCGTGACGAAGTCGCGTTGCGCCCGGTCTTCTGGCTGACACTGACTGCTGGTGTGACCGGCACGGTCAGTGCTCTGGTGCGCCAGCTTGCGGTATTTCTTCTGGCACGCGGCCAGACGCAGGTGCTCCCAATCCTGTCACAGGGCGAGGACACCAGCAGTGCGTGTACGCTGGATGAACAGCTCGCCCTGCTTGGCGCAGCACTCACCCGTTTAACCTGGCTGCAAATAAATAATCGTGCTGCCCCCTATAGCGGCGGCCCACTACTGTGCTTCGATAATCTCCATGTTGTGCAGGATGACCTCACTATCATGCAGGTGCTACGTCATCTGGCCGCTGCGACGCCCGCCGCCCTTCTGCTGATCAGCCGCGATCAGGTGCCGGTGCCTGGTATTGCCACAGTATATGTGGATGGGCTGGAACGTGCAGAAGGACGCAGGTTGATCACGCAGTTGAATGCGGTAAGTGCCCCCTTAGCCGAGCGTTTACTCGATAAGACGCATGGCAGCCCGCTGTTGCTGCGGCTGGCCCTGGGCCTGCTCGATCCGCAGGTTGACCACGCAACAATGATCGCGCATCTCGAACAGGCACCACAGATTGCCGATTTTCTCGATGCAACTATGCGCCAGCTTTCGCCGCCCGCCGCCCACTTGCTGGCACTTGTTGCCGTATTTCGCCAGCCATTCAACCTGTGCGATCCCGGGTGGTGCGATTTGCTCCAGCCCGCCGATGGCATACCTGACCTTGTACTTGCCCGTTCGGAGATCCAGCGTCGGCGCTTTCTTGATCACCCGACTCGGGCGGCACTGCACCCGTTGCTGCGCGATCATGTGTATGCGGGGCTGGCGGCAGATGGCCAACGCAAACAACGGCTCCATGAAATTGCCGCAGTCTGGTCGGAGCGCGTGCTGGAAGATGTGGTGGAGGCTGCACATCACTATGCTGCGGCTGGCAACCTGGAAAGTGCGGGCGAGTTGTTGACTGAGGCGCGGCATCAGTTGCGCCAGCGCGGTCAGGCATTTGCAGCGGTGGAAGTGATTGATGTGCTGCTCGGACTGGTGCGGCGGCGCGGCGGTGCAGCCGATGTTGAGCGCCAGCTGTTGACGTTGCGGGCTGATTTGTTAGTCGGCACACGGCGGGCAGCCGAGGCCGAGGAAAATTACCGCACGGCGTTGCAATTGACGCTGCCGCCCACCCGGCGCGCATCACTGGCCGCACGACTGGCCGAAAGCCTGGTACAGCGCGGTCAGGCCGAAGAAGCGGTCGTGGTGTGTGTAGACGCGCGTGCGCCGCTGGCCGCAACCCATCCGTTATTGCTGGCCCAGCTGTATGTTGCCGAAAGCCAGGCGCATCTTATCCTATCGAACTACGATGCAGCTGTGGGTGCTGCTGAACAGGCACTTGCATACTGTGCGCTGCTTGACCGCGCCGCGCTGCAGGCCACTGCTGAAATTCGCGCACGCGCATACAATATTATTGCAACCGTGCTGCGATACCGGCAACAGTTCGAGGCGGCGGCCGACCAGCTTCAGTATGTGCTTACCGCAGCGCGTCAGGGCAATCTTCAGTATCTGGCACACCGCTGCCAAACCGATCAGGCTATGGTGTACTTCGCACTGGGCGACCTTGAAGCAGCTATTGCAGCTTGCCATGATACCGTTCCGCTTCTTCAAGCTGCTCACGACAGCTACACACTATCGCGGCTCCTAAGTGTCACGAGTTTAACTTACCTGGCGCACGGTGATCTGACGGATGCGCTGGCATTGGCGGAGCAAGCGAGCGAGATTGCGGCAGAGATTGGCGATATGCACGGATTGACCGAAGCATTGATTCGGCGGACCAGTGTCCTGATTGCTCACGGGCGTAGTGCAGAAGCGTGCGCGCTGCTCCAGCGGCTGCTCGCCACACCTACGGCCACCGGCGAATCAAATGTCCATGGCTATATACTCGACCGGCTGGCGATGACCCAGCTCTTGCACGGCGATGCTGCCACGGCACTTGCCACCTTCGGGCATGCCCTGGCATTGGCGGTCGGAACCTCCGATGGCAAGCTACACGCCGACGTACAAAATCATCGTGCGCTGACGCTGCTGGTAGTGGGCGATGACCAGGCGGCAGCGCAGGCACTTGCGCATCGTTCCACGCAGCGTCTGCCACCCTCAACCGTGCTGACCCGCAGGCTCGTGCAGACCATGCTCATGCTGGCGCGCGGCGATGATCCGCAGGTTGTCGCCACTGCTGCCAGCGCCATCGCCGCTGAAGCTGATGCGACCACGCATTATCTGTTCAGCCGTGCCGCACACCGGCTGGTTGCTGCCACAAGTGCGCCGCCGTCACGCAGCGCCTTTCCGCATCTGCACTGGGTCGATGGGTAGTGTTGGCATAATGAACCGCAGATACACGCAGATAGATGGTGACTGTACCACATCTGTGATCATCTGCGTGTATCTGTGGTTGACGGCTGGCTTTGGTTGTTGAAGGCAAGCGCGATCGGGTGATTCATTTTTCCCGGCGCTCCTGGGTCAAGTATACGTCGGCGTAGACACCATGCGGCTACGCTCGGCCATGAGGCTCGGTCCTACTACAAGAACCAGTGCGACCGCAACACCCACCCACAGCGCTCCCCAGATCCACCACAATGCGATCAGATCCGCGCCTTTGAAAATCGGATTGAACAGGTACTTGGCCGTGGTATTAACCGATGTGTGGAAGAGAATCGGCAGCAATAAGCTGCCGTTCGTGTGGTTGTACATCCAGGTCATAATGACGCTATAGCCCATCAGGCCGATAAACCAGGGTACTCCATTCTGTAGATCATATTCGAGACCAAAGAGCGGCAGGTGCCACACTGCGTGTAGTATACCCAGCAGCAGGCTGCCAACCAGGGCCGAACG
>JAYUYF010000520.1:0-18280 GCA_043752605.1 Roseiflexaceae bacterium | reverse complement strand
CCCCGCGTGCATCGAGCAACGCCACGCGTGTACCGCCACGCGCCGCCAGCAGTGCGGCAAAGCAACCGCCAATTCCTCAATCAGGTATGCTGATCTTCCCGCCAGCGCCGATCTGGTCGTGATCGGCGGCGGGATCGTCGGCTGCTTTGCCGCACTGCTGGCGGCGCGTGGCGGTACACGCGTGGCGTTGCTCGATGCACGCGGGGTGGCGGCAGGCGCGACGGGCCGCAACGGCGGGTTCATGACGGTCGGCACGGCAGTTCCCTACCATCAGGCGATCCAGCTGTACGGCCACGCGCCCACGCGCGCGATCTGGGATCTGACGCTCGCCAGCCGCACGTTGACGCGCCAGACGCTCGCAGCCGAGGGGATCGCCTGCGATTACCGCGAACCCGGGCGGCTCAACCTGGCGCTCGATGACGGCCAACTCGCGACATTTGCCACCAAGGCCGCCGCGCTACGCGCCGATGGCTACTCGGGCGAGGTGCTCGACCGCGCGACGACGCAGGAACTCATCCGCACGCCGCTTGGCGAGCACATCCACGGCGCGTTCTTCTCGCCCGGCGATGCGCTGCTGCATTCGGCACGACTGGTACACGGGCTCGCGCAGGCGGCGCAACGCCACGGTGCCCAGATCGCGGTGGCCGAGGCGACCGGCATCGTGCGCGATGGCGACGGGTTGCGCGTCGAATACGCGGGCGGGAGCATCCGCGCCAGCGGCGTGGTGGTGGCGGTCAACGCCTGGAGCCAGCGCGTCATCCCACAGCTGGTGGGCGTGGTGACACCCGTGCGCGGCCAGGTGCTGGCGTATGCGCCGCGCGACCGGGTCTTCATCACGGGTATCGGTGCCGAAATGACCGCGACCGGCGAGTACTGGCAGCAGACACCCGACGGCATGATCGTGATCGGCGGTTGCCGCGCCGCAGCTCCCGGCGGTGAGGTGGGCGAATGGACGACCGCAACCAACCCGCTGGTGCAATCTGCGCTCGAAACCGTGCTGCCCACACTGTTCCCACAGCTCGATCGGCTGACGGTGGCGCGCCGCTGGGCCGGGCTGATGGGGTTCACCAAGGATTACCTGCCGGTGGCGGACATGGCTCCTGATTTGCCGGGTGTGTTATTTGCAGGCGGCTTTTGCGGCCACGGCATGCCGTTTGGCGCAGCGTTTGGCCGCCTGCTGGCGGAAGGCGCGCTGGCTGGTGCGGTGCCCGCTGCGCTGGCACCATTTGCCCTGGAGCGCGCGACGTTGCAGTAGTAAATGAAGTTATCTATTTCTAAAACTGTTTGATCAGGCGATCATACGCTGTGTGCGAGCCGATCCAGAACCAGACGACTTCTTCGCTGGTTGTGCGCAACCCGAGCGCACGGTAATGGATACCAACGCGCACAGAGTAAACGGCAGGTGCAATTGGTTTGAACTGCAAGCCTGGGTGATACGGGTTTGCACGAAACAACTGATATGCGCTGCGGGCCTGTTGACGTACAGACGCTGGCAAGCGCGCAAAGGCAGCGCGAGAATCAGGATCTATTCGCGATATCACAAGGTGTCAGGATCAAGCAGTTCTGTTTTGCCAGCCAGATAATTCGCGCGAGCCTTGTCTGCGAGTTTTAGGAGCACGTCCTGCGAATTGGCAAACGATGCCGACCAGCTTTCCTCTGCTTCGAGCTCTGCACGATACTCATCACGGACAACGAGCCGAACTTTTGTAGAAGTCATAAGAATCTGTCCAACAAATATCATTCAGGTACCTCTTGTAGGTATCACACTGATAGCTATCTGAAAGCCATCTGTTTCAACGGTTTGTGGTACTTCGTAGACGGCAACGTGATGATCAATCCAGCCTTCAACCTGCGGGTACACAATATGAATCTGTTTCCATCCAAGCAGTTCGGCCTGTTCGGCGGAATGCTGCACGGTGAGCACAGAGCTTGCCCCCGCAGCACCAACGATTGGAGGTTCGTTCTGCTCAGGCCGGACGGCCAACAATGTAAGCACAAACACATGTGGCTTATCCATCAGGAGTTCTCCGGCTTGCGATAGAGCCACACACACTGTAGCATAGCGGTACTGAGAATAAGCGCACGCGGTCGACGATCGTGGCATTGCGCATCGCATCGTCGTACGGCAAACGTGACTACGCTGGCACGATCATGCTACCGAGGTACACTGTGCTCGCAACGATCCTAACGGTCATCGCGGCTACGTATCTGTTTGTGGGCCGTTGGTACTTGCGCCACGGAAAGCAGGGTACCGTCAGCTCACGCACACCATCAGCGAGGTCGGTGAGCGTGGTGCGCCCGATCAGCGCATCGTTGCGCTCGGTCTGTTCCTGCCGATCGGTCTCCTGCTGCTACTCGTAGCGTACCTGGTGCGTCCTGTTTCGGGGGCAAGTGCCGTGCTGGCGCTGTGTATTGCGGTTGGGTACCTCGGCGCGGCCGCATTCCCTTGCGACCCGGGCTCGCCAGCGTCTGGCAGTGCAAGCCAGGGGCTCCACAATCTGGCAGGTGCGGTTGAATATATTGGCGGTGGCTTCGCGCTGATAACGCTCGCCGAATTGCTGGGGCAGTCCTTTGCGCTCGCCGGATACGTCGTACTTGGCGCAGCGGTTGCACTCTCGTTTATTCCAGCAAACATGGTGCGCGGGCTGGTGCAGCGTGTTGCCGAGGTGTGCCTGTTTGGCGGCCTCGCACTGGCAATCATCGAGGGTTTTGTGCTCTTCGATGCGCTCGGCGATCCAACCCCGCGTACGATCGCGCTCGCTGGGTTGACACACGCTGGACTTTCGCGTTAACTACATCAGGTCTACAAGCGAGGAGCACCATCATGGAACAATTCGACGCATACATCGACGCGCACCACGATCGCTTCATAGCTGAGCTTGGTGCCTTGCTGCGCGTCCCGTCGGTGGCGGCGCAGGGCACGGGCATCGCTGAGGCTGCCACGCTGGTGCAACAGCGCCTGCAACGTCTTGGGGCAGATGTGCGACTGATCGAGGCGGGCGGCGGCAACCCGGTGGTGTACGGCACGATCGGGAGTGGACCACGACGCCTGCTGATCTACAACCACTACGATGTGCAGCCCGCCGAGCCGATCGATCTGTGGCACAGTCCCGCCTTCGCGCCCACGCTGCGCGACGGGACGCTGGTGGCGCGTGGTGTGGCCGACAACAAGGGCAATCTCATGCTGCGGATCCAGGCGCTCGAGGCCTGGCTGACGACGATCGGCGAGCTGCCGATCAGCATCGCGTTTGTGATCGAGGGCGAGGAAGAGATTGGCTCGCGCACGTTGCCGGTCTTCTGCCGCGAGCACCCCGATCTGCTGCGCGCGGACGGTTGCCTGTGGGAGACGGGTGGGCGCGATATCAGCGAGCGGCCGACGGTGAGTTGTGGTGCCAAGGGCATCCAGTATGTCGAGCTCGTCGTGCGCGGTGCCAGCCGCGATCTGCACTCCTCCGTCGCGCCGCTGGTGCCCAATCCGGCCTGGCGGCTGGTGTGGGCGCTCGGCACGTTGAAGGGCGCAGATGAGCGCGTGCGGATCCCCGGCTTCTACGACCGCGTGCGGCCGGCAAGTGCGGCCGAGCTGGCGGCGCTGGCGAGCATCCCCGACACCGATGCGGCGGTGCTGGCCAACTACGGGATCCACGAGTTCCTCGGCGGCGTGCACGGCGCGGAGGCAATTCGTCGCCATCTCTTCGAGCCGACGTGTACAATCTGCGGTATCGTGAGCGGCTATACTGGCGAGGGGTCGAAGACCGTGCTGCCCAACGAGGCGCGCGTCAAGATCGATTTTCGGCTGGTACCAACGATGGATCCGCACGAGGTATTACAGCAACTGCGCGCGCACCTCGATTCGATCGGCTGCGCCGATTTCGAGATCATCGATCTTGGTGGCGAACACGCGGCGCGCAGCGATCTCGATGCCACGATCGTGCGCGCATCGGTGGCGGCCGCGCGCGAGACGTACGGCATGGAGCCAATTGTTTACCCGACAATGGCCGGCACCGGGCCGATGTACCCGCTGTGCGAAGCACTCGGCACACCGGTAGCCAGTGGCGCGGGCTGCGGCTACCACAATACGTTTGTCCATGCGCCAAACGAAAATATTCGCATCGCCGACTACCCGCTGGCGCAACGCTGGATGGGCCGCCTGGTGCGCGCCTTCGGCGATGTGCAGTAGGCGATGACCATGCCCCGTCTGCCATTTTGGGAGAGGGGCTGGGGGTGAGGGTGGTAGCCGTGCAGAAAGCACACGCGCGATACGTTGTTCCCCCACAGCGACGATCTTGAACCGACGGAGCAGGCGATGACCATTCCTCCGCACGCGCGCGAGCACTGGTGGCACACGGCGCTGGTACTCGCGCTGTGCGCCGTCGTCGCGCTGGCGACGGTGCTGATCTGGCGGCAAGTCATTCCCGACCAACGGTCGGTTGGCGGTGGCATGCTGCCGTCCGATCCGGTGGCAACACTTGTCTACCGCAACCAGAACGCAGCCGGCGAGACGACACGGGTCGTCGATAATCTCCAGATCGTGCGCGGTCAGGCCGCGTTTACGCTGCTAAAGCCAGACGAATACGCACCCGCGCTGGCCAGCGTGTTCGACCGCGACCCGGCAAGCGTCGACGCCGATGCCGTCAGCGAAATGGTCGCCACCCGGCTGCCCGAGTTCGCGCTGCTGCGCATCGCCCAGGTGACAACCGACGCGACCGGCGTCTTCACGCGCACCCGGTTGCTCTACACCGCGCACCCGCGCGGCTACGATCTGCTGCGGCTCGACGACCGCACGCTCGACCCACCCGTGCCGATCTACGATGCAACGCTGGCAATTGGCGAGACGCGTACGACGACTGGCATGCTCCATCTTAGTATTCCCTATACCGCGACGCTCTCGCTCGAAGCGCGTGGTTTACGCACGACCGCGCTCGGCGAACACCGCGACTGTGCGCAACTGCGTTCGACCTTCGCCACCGACGGTTTTACCAATACCTCGACCGACTGGCTCTGTCCCGGACTCGCCGGCATCGCATCGCAGGCGAGCAACGGCATCGTCAGTGAACTGGTGGGCGCGAGCAGCGGCAGCTATACGCTGACATCGGATGCGCCGCCGCCGGGCGGGCCGAGCACAAGCGACCGTGGGCCTGGGCGGCACGGTGCATTCCCAACCAGCCTGGGCGAACCGCTCGCCACGCGCTGGGCGATCCGCGATGCCACCACACAGGCGCATATCACCGCACCTGTGGTAGCAGTGGGCGAACCGGGCACTCCCGACGCATTGTTGCTGGTCGCAACTTTCGATGGCGGCTTGCAGGCCTACGACCGGACTACCCACGCCCGACGTTGGCGCTTTCAGACCGGTGGCGCAATCTACGGTGCGCCAGTGGTTGCCAGCGGCCTGGTGTATGTGGCGTCGGTCGACCGGCGGCTGTATGCCATAGATCTCACGAGCGGCGCGCTGCGCTGGTCGATCGCGGCTGGCGACGCATTCAGCGCTGCGGTCGCGGTGGACGGCGGGGTGGTCTTCGTTGGCAATGAGGATCGCACGCTGCGCGCGCTCGATGCGGCGAGTGGTGTACTGTGCTGGCAACGCACCGTCGGCGATGCGATCGCCGCCACGCCGGTGGTGATCGGCGACCAGGTAATCGTTGGCTCCGACGACGGCGCGGTGTACGCCTTTGCCACCACAGACGGAGCCCCGCGCTGGGCACATGCCACCGGCGATGCCGTCGCGGCGGCCGTACTGGCGCTGGGCGACACCGTGGTTGTTGGCTCGCACGATGGCGAGATTTACATGCTGGCGGCACAGCCCGCCACGCGCACAGGCGAGGTACGCTGGCGTTACGACGCCGACGCCGAGATTACGGCCGACATGGCGTATGCCACCGGGCTCGTGATCGCCGCGACGGCGGGCGACGAGCTGCGCGCGGTCGATGCCACGACCGGCGTCGAGCGCTGGCGCGTGACGAGCAGCCAGACACTCTACGGCGCGCCACTGGTGGTGGGCGACCGGGTATATATCAATCGTGGCACCAACCTGATGGTCATCGATCTGGCCGCTGGCCGCGAGCTGCCACCCATCCCGATCGGCGAGACCGCCGCATATGCCAGCGTGGCAAGCGACGGCAACGAGCTGTTTGTCGGCCATCGCTCCGGATTTGTGCGCGTACTCGGTGCCGCCGACGCGACGCCCTGGCAGCCAACGCCACGCTGGATCGCCACCGACCTCGCGCAGACGCTGCTGACAGCGCGCGAAGCGCTAACGGCACCACCCGTGCTGGTGGGCGACCGGTTGCTGACGCTCACATTTGGCGGGAGCATCGTGGCGACATCGACCAGCGACGGCACAAGCGACGTATTGGGCACCATCGACCTCGATACGACACCAACCTTTGCGCCGGTCGTTGTGGGTGATACGCTGGTCTTCGTATTGCCGAATGGAACCGTGATTGGCTACGACCTGGCAGCGCGCGCAGAACGCTGGCGCAGACAACTCGCGCAACCGGTGGGCGCACCACCCGCCGTGGCGGGCGACCGGGTGCTGCTCACGCTCGCAGGGCCGGTAGCACTGGCGATCGATGCGGCCACGGGCGCAGAAGTCTGGCGACGCACGCTCGACCCCGGGTTCCCGGGTGGTGCGGCGCTGCTGCACAACGACACGTATTATGTCGCTGCGGCGACCCTCACCGCGCTCGACCCCACAGATGGCACGATCCGCTGGCAGCGCGCACCAGAACAGACCCCGTATCTGCTCGCCGCAGACGCCGACTCGATCGTCGCCTTCACCTTCGACGAATCGTTCGCCCCCGCGCTGAGCCGCTGGGCACACGACGGTACCGCGCGCGACGTTGTGCCACTGCCAGATCTCGATCGTCTGCCACAGACCAACAGCATGGTGCTCGCTGGTGACACGATAATCCTGCGCGATCTTGATGGCCAGACGCTGGCGTTCGATGGCGATGGAGCCTTGCGCTGGGCCGCGAGCGAGCCGGGCAAGGTGAGCGACGGCCGACCGGTGATAGCGGGCAAGTATCTGCTGGTATTGTTGCGCGAGGGGCGGTTGCTGGCGCGCAGCCTGGCAGATGGATCGCTGCGTGGTGATTTCACCTTCCAGGAGGCCGCGCAGTCGATCGAAACCAGCGCGATGGAACCGATTGTGGTCGGTAATACGATCTACGCCGGGTTTGACCAGTACCTGTTCGCGCTCGATCTGAAAGCGAGTCACCCATGATCGTGCGACCATCGTCACGTTCGCTGATAGCCCTGTTGCTCGGCCTCTGGCAGATCAGCACGACCGCAATCCAGACCTTTGGCTGGGGGGCAGTGCGCGCCGGGGCGATCGACCTGCGCCGCTTTGACCGTGGGCTGCGTACACTGGCGATCGTCGCGCTGGGGCTACTCGGCTGCTTCCTGCTCGGCACCCTCTTCGGCGATACGCTGCGCGTCAGCGGGCCGCTGATCATGCTTGAAAACGACTCGACCGCCACGCGCCCGTTGCTGGTGCCGCTGCTGGCGGTGCCACTCACATTCGTGGGGTTGATCATCGGCTGGAGCATGCTGCTGGCCGGTGCCGCCACCGCCGGGCGCGCGATCCGCTGGACGGTGCTCGTGATCTACATGCTCGTTGGCGTCGCACCACTGGCCGCAAATTTCCAGATCTCGCTGCTCGGGCCACTACCGCTGCTGGCTGCGGCGGGCGTGCTGCTGGCGCTGCTGGCGTTGTACGCCGTGCAGCCGTTGTTGCGCCTGGGGCCGGTGTGGCGCTGGATTATGTTTGTATTTTTGCACACCACGCTGACGCTACTGGCGCTTGGTGGCGCGGCGAACCTGCAAACGCGCTTCAGCAGCGACATGACGACCACGCTGGCAAACTCGCTGGTACAGGCGCAATTCTTCTTTATCGTGCCGTTTCTGGTGCTCGCCGGGCTCGGCTGGGCCGAATTCGCGCTCGATGTGACGCACTGGACCGAGGAGGCCACGGCGTTACGCGCGGGCGATCTGCTGCTGGCGCTGCTGTTGCTGGCGCTGCTGGGTGGCCGAACGATCATGACCATCACAAGCGGCACCGCAGAACCGGCCTGGGGTGCGTGGGCTGGCGCGCTGGTGCTGCTGGTCGGCCTGGTGCTGATCGCGCGCGTCCGCCCGGCTGCGCCGACACCGTTGCCGCGCTGGCCGCTGATCGTGCTGGCGCTGGCGTTGCCAGGATTATTGCTGGTGCTGCTGGGCATCGCACAGGTCGCGTTTGCGGTGGTGCTGATCTTGCCCGTGACGCTCGGCGCGCAGGCGCAGAGCAACGCAATCGCCGGACTCACGAGCCGTGTGACGGCAGCGATCGTCGCGTTGCAACCGCTCGATCTGGGGCTGGTGGGTGCGGTAATTGCGGCGATCGGCTGGCGGCGCGCGCACGCAACACTCGCCCGCTTCGGGCTGATCGTCGCCTGGGGGGCGCTGCTCGGCTGGTTCACGCAGGATGGCTACCTGCCTGGTGCGCTGCAGTACGAGTACGCGCACGTCGATCAGATCCTGACACCCGTGCTCTTCGGGCTGACGCTCCTCTGGCTGGCGCGCGGGCAACTGACGCGTGCGCGCGCACTCGATCTGCTGAGCATCGGTGTATTGCTGGCACTGCTGAACCAGACCGCGTTTCTGGATAATCCGTTTTCGCCGGTGTTTGGCTTCGCAGGCGTCGGGTTTCTGGTGTTTGGCATCGTCTGGAACGTCGTCACGGCGGGTGGGAACTTTATCAACCGCGATACGCCACGGCTGGCGAGCTCGGCGCGGTTGTTGCTATATCTGGGCTACGTGTTGTTGTCGGTCGCTGTGGTACACTGGTACGTCGCCAGTCACAACATCGAAAGCCAGCTCACGCAGGCACGGCTCAACGAATCGGGGTTTTTGAAGATTGGGCTGCCGCTGATCTACCTGGCGCTGATCGAGCGCGGCGCGGCGTTGTGGGCGCGTGTGCAAGCCGGACGCTGAAGCATCCGGCTACGAGAGCGAAGTCCGCCTGCGCGGGCTGGGCTCATGCGTTTACCCATACCATCTGTGGCAGGTGACCCGCTACACCACCAATTGATATTCGATGTGTTTGTCGACGATACGAATGAGGGCGCGCTCCTCGAATTCTTTGATGATTTCGTTAATTTCATGCGCTGCGAGTTGCTTTTAGAAGAGTGCATCGATCGTCCTGGTCAGGCTTATGAGAGAACATGGCCGGGAGGTACCACGTTTGTGCAGATCCTGTTGGACAAGCAGGGCACGTTCGCTGAGCGAGATCGCTTTTGACATCTTAACGAATGGTATTTCGTCGATGCATACCGAACGACGGGCATACACCTTTTGCGATTTGAGATGCGTGATAAGCGGGTCGAAGCCAGTATCCTTGGAAATGATGTGGAAATATGCGTGTGGGTCGCTGGCGGCGATCCGCCCGATCGTGTAGGAAATATGAAAATCGAGCGCGTTGGTTCCGCTACCTGAGATCTGCATATATTCAGCACGACAGCCAAGTTGCTGAAGTGAAATGGCGATGGCGAGTGGGATCTTCGTCTGGTTTGCACCGACAAAAATAATGACCTTGATATAGTCGCGATTGAGCGAGTCAACCGCCGTCGGTTGAACATTTTCAAAGTCGACCAGCACATAATTTATTCGCATATGGCGCTGCCTTCTGTTCAGGCGAACTGCTCCTGAAAACAATGTAACAAGCAACCATTACCAGATTGCAGCAGGAGACGGAGGATACAGACTGTGTCTTCCCCAGCCCGCGCAGGCGGGCTTTGCAAAACATAGCCGGGCGCTTGAGCGTCCGGCGAGAACCGATCGCCGCAGAGCGCCGTGCTACAATGCGCGTAGCAGCGATGAGCAAAGGAGCAGCACGATGACCGACAACGCAGCAGCACTGTTTGGGCGCTGGAATCTCGTAGTTCAGGCGGATGAAGGTGAGTACCCATCGTGGCTGGAGGTGCGCCGCTCCGGGCAATCGATCGTCGGCCAGTTTGTCGGCTGGCACGGCAGCGTGCGGCCGGTCGGGCGCGTGGTAGTGAGCGGTGAGCGGTTCCAGTTCAGCATCCCGCCGCAGTATGAGCCAGGCACGGGCGATCTGATGCTCGAAGGGCAGATCGCAGGCGAACAGCTGCACGGCACGATCGTGCGGCCCGATGGCAGCACCACGACCTGGACCGGCCGCCGCGCGCCGTCGCTCCAGCGCAGCACAGCGCCTGTCTGGGGCACGCCGATCACGTTGTTCAACGGCGTGGATCTCGGTGGCTGGCAGGTCATCCAGGGCGCGAGCCAGTGGCGCGTCGAAGACGGCATCCTGCGCAACCTCGCGCCCGGCGGCAACCTGGTCACCGAGCAGCGCTTCGGCGATTTTCAGCTACACCTCGAATTCCGCTATGCACCCCACGGCAACAGCGGCGTGTATTTGCGCGGGCGCTACGAAGTACAGGTGCTCGATGGTGCCAGCGACGAGCCGGACTCGCATCTGCAAGGCGGCGTCTATGGCTTCCTGACGCCCAGCGCAATCGTTGGCAACGGGCCGGACGAATGGAGCAGCTACGACATTACGCTCGTCGGCCGCCACGTCACGATCGCCATCAACGGCACGACCGTAATCAGCGAGCAGATCATCCCGGGGATCACGGGTGGTGCGCTCGACAGCGACGAAGGTGCGCCGGGGCCGTTGATGCTCCAGGGCGACCACACCGCCGTCGATTACCGCAACATCGTGCTGACGCCAGCGGAGTGAGCGCGGCGGAGCACGTTTCTGAGGATGTATGAAACTGCACTGCTGCGAAAGGAGGTGTATATGGTGACATGGCAAGCCGGGGTGAGCCCCAATCCTTCGGTGGCCTCAGACGCCGCAGTACGCGCGGCCGAGCGCGCGCTGCGCATCAGGTTTCCCGCCGATCTCCTCGCCGTCGCGCGGGTGCAGCAGGGTGCTGTGCCGACACCAGCGAAGATTACATTGCCCGACGGGGCGGTGACCGCAGTCAAGCATCTCCTACACTTCGCGGAGGAGCCTGGCATGCAAAACATCGTGGCGCGGCAGTTTCCGGTTGCGAATGTGCTTGATAAGGGTGTAATTCCGTTCGCCGAGGATATTGGCGATGACCTGTTCTGTTTCAATTATCGGGAAACACCCGACACACCGAGCGTGGTCTTCTGGAGCGTCGATAGCGGTATAATTCCGCTTGCAGCGAGTTTTACCGAGTTTGTGGCCCTGTTGCACGAATAGATCACGATCGATACGGTGTTTGCTGCGGCGGCAACACGTCATCGCCACGTCCGCCAAAGGTACCAACAACCGCGCGCACCTGCCGGGTGACGCTTCGCTACACTGCAAGCCAGGGATGGCAACAGTGTGCGGAGTACTTATGCGACAGGCAACCGACAAACTTACTGTGGGGCTGGAGAAGCTGGCGCGCGCCGACAATGATCTGGAGGCCAACGGGCGCGCGCTGCAACTACTCCACGCGGCGCTCGAGGATTACTTTGATGCGTGGCTGCTGGCAGCGCGCCTGCCACCCGCCGAGCACGAGCAGATTGCACGCCAGGATTGGCCCGCCCGCCTCGATCGGATGCGGCGCTTTGGCCGCCTGAGCCAGGAGCACACGCGTTACATCCAGCATAACAATGCGATCCGCAACAAAGTCGCTCACGGCGACTCGTTTCACCTCACACACGACAACGCGCTGGCCTACGCCGACTTTGTGCAGCAAACAATCGGCACCTATCCGCTACAGGCAGCGCCACCGGCACGCCCTGCCTCGCGCCGTGCGGCCAACAAACCCGAAGTGCTGGTGCATGTGATCGACGATCATCCGGGTTACCTGCCACGCCTGCCACGCTGGCTCAAACTGGCGGTTGCGCTGGTGCTGCTAATGAGTGCGTGCAGCTGTGGACAGCAAATTGTGGCGCAGACGCAGTACCTGTTTGGCAGGTAATCGCCGCCGCGCCCACGATCAATAATCTCTAGTTGGACACGATCGTGCTACTGTCGCGTATCTGATCGGCGAACGTATGGAAGGTGGATCGTGTGCTGGTGACACAAACGGCTGATGGCTGGGAGATCATCTACCACCGCACACACGCGTTGCTGGCGGCGCAACTGGCGGGTGGCTTTGCGGTGCGTGGTGATCCGTTGCGGATCGCCGAAATCATTGTGGCGATCGGGCAACACGATGATCTGGCGCGCGAGTGGGAGGGGGAACTGCTGACGCCCGCAGGTGCCCCGCTCGATTTTACCCTCAGCAGCAGCGATCCGTCAGATGTTGCACCCTGGCAAGCATTGATCGAAGGTGCGCGCTACCGTAGCCGCTGGGTTGCGCTGCTGACCGCAATACACGTTGCATTTTGTGTGCGCCCCGCCGCAAGGAATCGACAAAACTTGCGCGCTTTCTCAATGAACTTGCGCAGCAACAGACCGAATGGCGGTCGCAGCTGGTTGTCAGCAAAGCGGTGGCGAATCGTTCATACCAACTGTTGCAGTGGTGTGATCGGATGTCATTGATCCTGGTGCAGCAACAGCTGCCGACGCGTGGCCGCTGGCTCGAAATTGCTGCATTACCTGATGGTGGTACATCAATGGTGAAGCAACGCGAGGATGGCTCTGTGCTGGTGAAGCCGTGGCCATTTCAAAAGCCACTGTTTGTGGCGGAGATCGATGTGACCGTGCTCGATCAGCTCACGTTTGCCACGAGTGCCACGCTGGTAGCATCGCTCAAACGCGCCCCGATCGTTATACGGCGGTGGGAATTCAGCCGACGACCGCCGACGCGCAGCGCGAAGACAAGCCCGGCTGCTGCGTGTGAATAACGCAACGGGGCGGGATCGACCACTGGTCACTCCCGCCCCGTGTAAGCGCCGTTGTTAGTTCTTCAACACCGGCAGATAGATTGCGAAGCGATCATTGCTAGTAAGCACGATCGTAATCGTCTGCGCGACGCCACCCGCGCTGACCTCGACAAGCAAGGTCTCGTTGCGCTCGCCGAACGTATCGTCGGTGATCGGCAACGTGATGGTCTGCGTCGCGTTGGTGCCACCGAGCAGCAGCGTGCCGCTGACTGTGGTGAAGTCGCGACCGGCCGTTGCGGTACCACCGATGATCCGATACGACACAACCTGCGGTACACCACCGGTCGAGGTGATCGTGATCTGGGTCGGGCCTGCGGCCTCCGAGATCGTCGCGCTGGTTGATGTCACCAGGTTGGCGGTCTCGTTCCAAATCACCAGCCCACTGCTACCGGTCAGACCGGTGCTCAGGCCACCCAGTGCGGTAAGGCCGCCGGTCGCCAGGTCAACCCGGTAGAGCCCGGTGACGCCACCGACGGTTGCGCTGAAATAGCCATTGCCAGTGGCGGGCGCATTCGCTGTGGCGACACTCGCGCCAGGCGGGATATCAAAGCCGTTGATTGCGGTCAGATCAACCGCCGCACCGTTGAGCGTCAGCCGCTTTGCCATCGTCTGCGGGCCGTTGTTCGGCGGGTTCTGGATGAACAACTGGTCGCTCGCCGTATCAATCGTGTACTGGGTCGTGGCGGTCGGCGCCGCAAACGTATTGGTGTACGCGGTGGCACTCACGCCCGTGCTGCCAGTGGGCAGACCACTCTGCGCGCCATCAGGATTCACACCAGCGGGCGGAGGTGTTGTTGCCAGGTTACCATCGACTGGTGCGCCATCAGCCGGAATGACGCGGAAGTTGAGCCCAGTGCCGGTAACAACCCGCAGACGATCGGCGAGCGGGTTAAAATCGACACCATAGCCGACACTTGGGTCGGGCAGGTCGACGGGTAGGCCGGCACCATCGACAAACGCGATACCGCCGGGCGTACCGACAGTGGTGACGGTCGTCGTACCTGTCGTACCCTGTGGGTCGATTAGGTAGAGTGTCGCGGTATTGGTGGTCGCATTGACACCAAGCCCGTACAACTGGCCAGTGGCAGGCCGGAAGTCGATCCCGACCAGCGTTTCACCCGTCAACACACCGGCAACTGCAACAGTGCTGCTGGTGGCCGGAGTTGCGAGCAGGAAGCGCGCAAGCGACGTACCATCGGCGTTGAGCGCGATGCCTGCTGGTGTCGGAGCCCAGATCGCCAGCCCACGATCGGTCTGTGCGCCGAGTGCGCGAACCAATGTCAGGGTACCATTCGAGAGCTCGATGCTATAGATACCACTGGCACCACCGATGGTCAGGGTGGCGTAAGCCAGACCGGTAGCGGCGGTATTGGCTGTCGTGACAAGCACATCGGCGGGGATATCAAAACCACCAACTGCCGTCACATCAGCCGGTGCACCCGCGAGCGTCAGGCGCTGACCGGCCGTCTGCGTACCAGTGTTTGGTGGCGTCTGGATATAGAGGGTATCGGTGGCGGCATCGATACCGTACTGGGTCGTCACCGTCACGTTAGGAACACTATTGGTGTACGCCGTACCGCCAAGGGTGGTCGTTGCACCATTGATTCCACCATCAGGTGTCGTGCCTGCGGCAGCCGCGCCAGTGTTTGGATTAATGCGGAAGTTCAGACCATTGGATGCGACAACACGCAGCCGATCAACGGTCGGATTGAAGTCGATTCCAAATGAATCGGCGTTGAGCGCGATCGTGGTAGCGGGTGCGCTCTCGAGAATGCCCGGCGTACCAATCGGTGTCGCTCGTGCGGTGATCGGCGAGAGCAGGTAGAGCTGGAATGCGTTAGTGGTTGTGTTGACACCAAGCCCATACAATTGGCCAGTTTGCGGACGGACATCAATCGCGACCAGTGTGTCACCAGCGGTGATGCCAGTGAGGGTGATTGGCGCACCAGGGCTGGCATCGACCACACCTGTGGCGGGCACCAACTGGTTCTCACGATTGAGCATGAAAAATGACGTCGCAGACGGTACCGCTGCCAGTTCGACCGCACGGGTCGGCGTGACAGAAAACAGTAGCGCAGCACTTGTCACTGTTGCCGCCAGTGCGGCACGGAGTGGGGCAAATGCACTCTTTTGCACGAGGCATCTCCTTGTTTGTGTTCGGCATCATCGGCGTGCGCGGTCTGCGTATGTACTTTGCGCCTACCCATGCAGGCACTAGGCATCGCCGGGTACACATCTGGTACCTACCGTATAAAACATACTGCGCAAGAATGATGCCCGTGGATTTGTGAATTTACTCTGGCACGCTCGTTGCTACGAAAAAACCCTACAGGCACGGTTGTGCTTGCAAAAGGAGGACATAATGGCTACCACATCAGATGTACCCCAGAACCTGCCACCGGGTGCCCAGAACACGGCACAGCTTTCGCAGTGGTACGATTCATTCTGCGCGGCCGAGAACGACCGCGAACTCCACCGCGTCTGGCAGCAGATCCCGGTAGCACAGCAGCCCGCGTTTACGGCAATGCTCCAAGAGCGGCTAGCGGCGGCGCAGACAAGCCTGGCCGAGGATGCCGGGGATCTTGCCGCGCGGCTCGCCGTAGTTGAGGGTATCCTGGCGACAAAGCTTGACCAGAAGCGTGCGGAAGACGTAGCCGCAGCTTAGACAACCGCAGTGGGCGGTGCAGTACCGCCCGACTGCTGAGCCGCCGAACTCAGCAAACCTGCCTGACTCTCCTCGGGCCGCAGGACAGAAATCTGCTCTTCGGTCAAAATAAACTCGCGCAGTGTGCGGTCAAATGCGCTCAGCCGCATCCGCAACACCGCGAGCATCCGCCGCAACTCACCCATAATCTCATACTGTTGGATCACGACAACATTATCGCCAAATACCGAGAGTGGGCTGTTGGGGATATTGACACGCAACCCTTCGAAAGGAAGAATCTCATACATGTAGAGTGTTGTGACTTGATATGCATAGAGTTGATCGTTGAGCGCCGACAGATAATCGCGGGCACGATCGCCTAATTCGTGGAGCAGGATCGTCAAATCATCGATTACCAGCCTTGCGACAGTGCCGTGCGATAATTCGTGCAAAATGGTGTTTGCTACCAGATCAGGGTCGAGATCAAACGAGTGAAATCGTCTGATGGTCACCACACCACCTGCCTGTGCCGCGCGTAAATCGATGGAGAAGGCTGCTGCCTTCACCAGCAATTGCTCCTCTTGTTCGGCAAAGCAGATAAACAACGTGCGTCGTTCGGGTGTCGCATCGACAAGCGCCCAGTGCAAGCCAAGCACGGTTTTGCCAACGCCCGGTGCACCTGCCAGCAGCGTCGTCGTGCCGACGTTTGGACCACCGCCAAGCACGAGATCAAGTTCTGCAAGATTAAACGGCGCACGACCAGCGTTTATAAGAAGCGCTGATTTAACGTCATAACTCTCGATACGCGGGAACACCTCGACGCCAGCGGCTGTGATCTGATAGCTATGCAGCCCGGGCCGCTGGCCACGCCCACGTTGTTTGACGATATCGAGCAGACGCTGATGGCGGCGGCCGGTTGTGGTGTACAGCAATCCGATCGCGACATCGGAAACCGTGAGTTCAGCGTAAAACCTCGGGCCACGAATATCGCCGGCCACCGTCACCAGCAATGTCGCATCGAGGTAGCGAATTTGCGTGGCCAGCGCGGCGAGGAACGCGGGCTCGTCAGTGCCGAGCCGCCCACCGATACTTTGAAAACCATCGATCAGCACCAATTTTGCGCCACTGGAGCGGATGGTGCGCGCAATCGCGCCAGCGACCGAGGTATCGTTTTCAGCCAACTGGCTATCAAACGTCAGTAACTGCACATTGTTGCCGAGCATCGATTCATCAAAGAAGCCGAACGAGCGCATATGCTCGATATACTGTGCGTTTCCTTCAGAATATGAGGTAAAGATCAATGCTTGTTCGCCAGCACGCGCGGCAGTAAAGACAATCTGGCTCGCCAGTACGGTCTTTCCCGCACCAGGAACACCAATGATGACAACCAGTGCACGGCGCGTCAGGCCGCCGCCGAGCACCGCATCAAGCCCGGAGAGACCAGTAGCGAAGATCGGAACTATTGCAGTCATGAGGACATCTCCGCTAAATCGTACCAAATACGCGCCGAACGTGGAGGAGTATATCCTCTATATTAAACGGTTTTTGTACAAATGCCACGAAGAGATCGCTGGTTTTTTCTGGTAGCGCGGCAGACATGAGCAGCAACGGGATGGCTGCCGTCTGCGGATCACTGCGTAGTTGCTCTGCGAGCTCGGTACCTGTGAGCTGAGGCATCATCTGATCAGTAATAATCAGGCCAACCACCTGCTGCTGTACGAGCTTGAGTGCCACCTTGCCATTTGTGGCCGTCAGCACCACGAAGCCTTCGTCTTCGAGGAGATCACGAAGCAACTCGATGATTGGAATCTCGTCATCTATGACCAGAATCGGACGCATGCTCGGAACGAACGTCTCAGACATATGCGAGGCTACCTGATTGTTGGTCAATAACATATTCACTCACTGTAGCGATCAGCCATGCGGTCGGTCGTCACAGCGAAGAAGATCGCAGTGCAGGGTTTTAAATCGCAAGTATGATACCACCGAACATACGACGTGTGATCAATTCGATAACAATTGTGTCAGATCTACGGAGGGTGATGGTATACTGCCGCAGCGCCACAACACGGCGTGCCAAGCGGCAGAGGAGTACAGTATGTGTGGCATTGTTGGCTATGTCGGCCCGCGCGCCGCGACTGAGATTGTGGTAGGTGGCCTTGGTCGGCTCGAATATCGTGGCTATGACTCGGCGGGCATCGCTGTGGAGACCGGGCGGGAGATCGAGGTGCGGCGCAGCGTCGGCAAGCTCAGCAACCTGCGTACACAGCTGGCCGAACAGCCGTTGCACGGCACAAGCGGCATTGGTCATACGCGCTGGGCGACGCACGGCGGTGTGACCGAAGAGAACGCGCACCCGCATCGTGATACATCGGGCGAGATCGTCGTCATCCAGAACGGGATCGTCGAAAATTATCTCGATCTCAAGCAGCAACTGCTCGCACGCGGACATACATTTGACTCGCAGACCGATACCGAAGTGATAGCGAAACTGCTGGGTGAGCACTACCAGACAAGCGGTACGCTCGAATCCGCGATGCGGCTGACAATGGCCGCGTTGCGCGGCGGCAACGCAGTGGTGGCGATGACGCACCGCGAACCCGGGCGCGTAGTGGCGGCACGGCTGGGCAATGCGGGCGGGATCGTGGTGGGTATTGGCGAGGGCGAGATGTATCTGGCGTCGGATGTGCCAGCGATCCTCGATCATACGCGCCGGGTGTTCTTTTTGGAAGACCGCGATCTGGTGGTGCTCGAAGCGGGCGGCGCGCGTACGACGCGGCTCGACGG
>JAYUYF010000519.1:0-3617 GCA_043752605.1 Roseiflexaceae bacterium | reverse complement strand
TGGTGCCCAGGTCAAAATACTTGACCGAGCCCGCCGGCAGGTTGGTGACGGTCTGCGTCGCAGCCGTTACCAGCGTGCCCGGAGGAGTCGAGGTCGCGTCGAAGAACTGAATCGTCAGATCAGCACCGACGCTGTCGATGTTCTGCACCGAGAACTGCGTTGTGCTCTCGAAGGCTGCCTTGAGCGTCGTGGCGATCAGGAACTTCGCCGCGCCTTCGTCCGGGCTAAAGCCGTTCGACAGCGGGCGGTTCTTCACAAGGCTGCCGATCGGGAGTTGCACCATCGTGGCGACAACTGGCTCATCCGACGACAGGATACCGGCGCCCTTGAAACCGCTGGCGAGGCTGCTGATGGCACCCATCGCAAGCGAGGTGCCCGCGCCCGGAGCCAGCGTCAGCTGCGGCAGACCGGTGATGGTCGTCGGCGAGCCGCTACCCTCGGGGTAGAGATCCAGCTGCAAGTTGGCCGTACCGGTACCGACATTCTGATACGTGATTGCGGTGGCGAACCGCGTTGTGTAGGCAGTCGACGTCTGAGCTGCGGCTGTGCCGACCAGCGACGCCGTCAGCGCGAGCACGGAGGCTGCTGCGCCGATGCGAAATGCGCGAACCATTGATGACTCCTTAATAATGCTTCGCCGAGCGAAGGTCACAAGCTAAGAATAGCGTACGAAAGCTGCACAACAATACTCCACATGGAGTACTCCCCTTGTTTCAAGTGGGTAGTATGCGCTCGATGCCGTGTACATTGGAAGTAATCGACGGTGATATGTCACTTTTGCGCTCGCTCAATGGATCGAGTACGATACACCGTGTGAGCGCGCCGACGGGCGGCTGCGCGAAAGATCAGGGGTTTTTACGTATGCACACCCAACGCTTCGCCAGGACGCTTCTTGCGCCGCTACTCGCCGGATTATTGCTGGTGACCGGCTGTAGTACCGCAGCTTCCGACGCGACGGCAGTACCCGCAGGCGCGACGGCGGGATCCGCAGGCGTCACAACAATCCCCAACGCGGGGAAGCCAGTGCTGCCGCAGCCGACGGGTGAGACGGGCGTCGTGGGTGGCCAGATCTATTCGACGACCAGTAACACACCGCTCGGCAGTGTACTGTTGCGGCTTGGCGATGTTGTACGCCAGAATGGTGAGGCGGCGTATATCATCGATGGCGCACGCGCGCCGGGTACACTCACCGATGCCAGTGGCTATTTTGCGTTTACCGATGTCAAGCCCGGTGAATACGTGATTGCGATCACTGAGGCCGAGGGTGTCTATCAGATAATCACTGATCAACAGGGCAACGGCGCAATCTGGACGGTGACGGTCGGGCAGACGACCGATTTTGGTGAGGTTAAAGTCGATTACCCGCGCGCTGCACCATGATATCGTCGGGCCGAAGCCGTGTTTCAACCCGACTTTGGCCCTACCGATCGTCTATCATTGCGAGTATCTTCCCCAGCGCACGATGCGCGCGTTGCGCGCGGATGCTGTAGGCGCGGATGGTAGCGGCAGCAGGCTGTTGTTGCACCTGGTGGACAAGCTCGATCAGCGTTGCGGCGCTAACGTGGTCAATTGCTATAACATGTGCGCCGATACCAACTTCGGCCATGACACCACGCGATTTGTGCAGGTAGCCAATCGTCACGGTCGGGGTACCCGTGTTGAGTGCCAGAATCACCGAGTGCATACGCGTCCCTATAAAGAAATCCATGGCACCGTAGAGCGCCTGGAGGGTGGCGGGCTCCACAATCTCCTCGTGGAGATATACCCGTTCGGGGTGTGCTGCACGGGTGCGTAAACGCCGGTTGATCATCCGGTCGTCCCAGGCTGCGGCCTCACTAAAGCACTGCGCAAAGAGCACCACGCGTGCACCTTGTTTCGTCTGGTCATCGATACACGCAACAAATGCGGTCTCGTAGCGCTCCTGCGCGCTAAAATCGCCGGTTTGACCGCGCCAGTCAATCGAGGTCATGCCCACGAGGGGCTCTGCGGCAGCGGGCGCAACGCCGATCGCCAGCAACCGCGCGGCGGTGTCTGCGTGCGGATCGCTTGCGCGGCCAAACACGAGATCGGGCACAATCAGCACACGGCCAGCGGCACCGATCTGTTTAAGCAGGTCATATGATGGTTGCTCGCGTACACATACCAGCCGGGCGCGGCGTGCGATCCAGCGTATGACCGCGATCCGCAGCGGGTCGCGGAGCGGCCCGATCGATTGCGGCAGCAGCACCAGCGGTTTGCCCAGCAGTAGCGGCAGCAGCATCCCACCCAGCGCAAAACTGCTCCATAGACCAATGCTCAGCAGTTGGCGCAGCAGGCCGTGTGGCACGCTGGTGTCGTAGATGTAGCCACCACCACACGCCAGCACCAGATCGGCTTCGAGAAAGGCGCACAATGTCGCACGCCGCTCGGTTTCGGCGAATGGCAGCAGTTTGCGCCCGCACAGCCGGTAGACCAGCACCACGAGCACCAGGCGTAGCAGCGCCAGCGCTCGGCTGAACGCTGCTGTGTGGATGGTGGTACCGTTGGCGGCGATCTGGTAGGCCCAGCTGTCGAGTGATGGCTGGATGTTGTAGCCGGGGAAGACGACGCGCGCGCGCGTGGTGCGATGAAAAAGCATCGTAACCTGCGCGGCAGGGAATGCCGCTGCCAGCATGTCGAGGGTTGCCTGATAGATCGCACGGTCGCCGAGGTTATCGACCGAGTTTTGATTGACCAGCAAAATCTTCACAGGCGAAGTCTCCGTCCGATGATCAGCGTCGCAATAGTGTAGAGCGCCAGGACAATCAGTTCGGTGATCGTGATGACCAGAAATGCCGCTGCCGCGCCACCACTGGGGATCAGCAGCACACCCAGACCGACATTCGCCAGCACGACCAGTAGCTGCAGCTGGACGCGCAGCCGGGTGCGGCCGTGTGAGAGCAAGACCGCCGCACCGATCAGGCTGCCCGAACGCACCAGTGGCACAAACCAGAACTGTTGTAAGAGCGGGATTGCGGCAGAAAATTCGGCACCATACAGGCTGGCGATGACACGCGGGGCGAGCAGATACGTTGCACCACCGGCAGCCAGACCATACACGAGCGCGCCAACCAGCATCATACCGACGATCGTGCGGTAGCCGCGTCGATCGAGATTTGGATCATTCAGTAAGGGTAATGCGGTGACAAACAGCAGCGTTGGTGCGATCAGGGTGTAGGCAACCGCGTTCTGTGCCGCGCGCAATGCGCCCGCAGCGTTCTCGTCACCCGTATTGCCCAGGATGGCAATTGCGGATTGGAGATACAGCGTCGAGAGTATCTCGCTCACGACAAAGAGCCAGGCACCCTTGATCATACGTCGGATGACGTGCCGCTCGCGGCGTGGTGTGCCCGCGATCTGCCAGACCTTCCGTAGCGTCAGTACAGAGACAAGCGCGCTGATAGCTGTCTGCACCGCGATGACCACCAGTACGCTGCCGGGCGCCTGCTGGAGCGCCAGCAAGACCAGTAACAGCATGATCGGCCCGACCGTCTGGAGTGCGGCAACCCATTCGTTGCGGCGCAGCGCACGCAGCGCGCTGAAGCCAGTGGCGGCAAAGCTTTCGACAATAATGCCGATGACGCCGACGACAAACGTGG
>JAYUYF010000518.1:0-3620 GCA_043752605.1 Roseiflexaceae bacterium | reverse complement strand
TGTGCAGTTCTTCGACCCATGGGGTAAGATCCGCTCAGGCAACGTGCAGGCGAGTACCTTCAACTATACCGGGCAGCGGCGCGACGACACGGGGTTACTGTACTATAATGCCCGGTACTATGATCCGGCGCGCGGTCAATTTGTGTCTGCGGATAGCATGGTCGCCGATTTGTCCAATCCCGCAACGCTGAACCGGTATGCCTATGCGTTTAATAATCCGTTGCGCTACACCGATCCCACGGGTCACTGCAATGTGGACGGCACCGATGGCGATGATGCAGCGGCCTGTGCAGACCAGGTCGACCAACTTGGGGTCTATGGGGTCACGGTTGGTGATCTTGCCGAAGGCCTGTGGTCACTCCTCGATCTCACGACGATGCTTGATGCGCTCAAACGGTTTGCCAACGCATTCGGATGGGACATTGCCCGATTTCGTGCGCAGGTTGGTAATGTGCTGGTGACGCAAGATCCAAATTACAACACGCTGGCGGTGGGTGGGTTTCGCGCTGGTGTCGCCTGGCCGCGCCCTGACCAGGGATACACGCATATCATCTTTGGGCAGACTGCCTTTTATGATGGAAAAGGAAACTACGACACCGCACGGTTTACCCGAATCGTCATCCACGAGTTTGCACACGCCTGGGATTACACTTCGGGTGTCAGCAACTCCCGGTCACTCCTCGCACTCCATCGTATACGTCAACGACGTGGCGATACCACGGAACAAATGACGGAATATGGCAAAAACACGCAATTTGAACGCTGGGCGGAGGCCGTCGCCTCCACCGTGTTGCAGACCGACGAGGTCGACGACGTGCAGAAAGAGCGTGTGCGTCAACGGGCAGCAAGGTAAACAACATGAACATGCAAAAGACACAACGTTGGGGGTGGAAGCTGTGGATATGTCTGTTGATGATCGGGTGCGGCCCCCGCGCTGAACCCGAAAAGATTGTGCTGCAACGTCTCTCTTCCTACCCTGAAGCCGTCGTGTTGACGACCACCACCACTGAGTATGTGCTGGTCGAATTCACGACCACCGATAGCGTGGCGGTGATCCGCGATCACTATCGCGCGCAACTCCCCGGCTTTCGTATGGAAGAATGGCCGTATGAACGAACCGTCAATATCGCTGGGGACTTCCAGTTCTTGTATCTCGAAGGCGAGGAAGGGCAAACGATTGTCCTGGATATTGAACCAGCGGGAGCACCACAGCAACTGGTCAAGGTGTACATCTATGAGCGCAAATTCTGGTACGAGTGAACGCGCGTCGCCCACGCGTATACCGCGCGCACTGGACGCGTTGCCAGTACTGGCGGTATTGGATATAGTGATGCACCACAGGCAGATCGACAATGTCAACGACGTAGCGAAGCAGCGTTTGCGGAATCGGGTAGCGAGGTAAACGCCATGCGTATGCGACACGTGCACCACTGGGGGTGGATCCTGATAGCAGGTCTGCTGTTGATCGGGTGCGGCCCACGGGTCGAACCCGAAAAGCTTGTGCGACAGCGACTCTCCTGGTATCCCGACGCTACGGCACTCACGGAAACGACCACGTCCGAATATGTACGGGTGCAGTTCACCACGACCGACCGGTACACCGCGATCCGTGATCACTATCGCGCGAAACTCCCCGGCTTTCGCTTTCAGGAACCGGTTCGCGAACGATCAGTCAACGCCCGCGGGGACTTCGCATTTCTCTATGTCGAAGGGCGGGAGGCGCAAGTCATTGTGGTCGATGTTGAACCGGCGGGAGCGGGACAGCAGACCGTCACGGTGTACATCTATGAGCGCACGTTTCGATTTTCGTGACGCGCGCAGGAAAACATACCGCCTCATCACCCCGCCCGCTCCTCCATCGCCGCGCGCACATCGCGCTCCGTCGGCTTGCCGTAGCGCACCGTGGTCTCCAGCCGCGCGTGCCCGAGGATCTGGCGAATGACGCCCAGATCCACGCCGTCGCTGCGCAAGCGGTAGGCCAGCCCATGCCGCAGCTCATGCGGCGAGCAGGTGCGCAGCGCATCAATGACCTCGGCCAGCGCACCGACGCGCGCCAGCGCTGGTTCGCGCTGCTGCTGAGCTTCGACCCGTGCAATCGCCGCATCGCGCAGGGCGATCAGCCGCCGCCGCATCGCCGACGTGCTCATGCCGGGTGTCCACGCGCGCCCGCTCGCCGGTGGCCGCCCCCACAGCAATGGCTCGCGCTCGCTAGCGCTGCCCGGCGCGGGCAACGTGCCACAGCGATCGGTGACGAATGCCGCGAGCGTACTGCGGGCGCGCTGGGTGAGCGGCACGCGACGCGGTGCGCCACCCTTGCCCGCGCGCACGGTAATCGTCCCGCCGCGCAGATCGAGATCGCGCAGCTCCGCCGCTGCCGCTTCGGCGGATCGGAGTCCACAATCGGCGAGCAGGGCGATCAGCGCCCGGTCGCGCAGTCGCTGCCGGTCGTCGTCCTGCGCATCGACGGCGACGAGCAGCCAGCGCAGCCCTTCGGGCGCGAGGCCGCGCGGCGCTTGCTCGATCGTCGGCAGGGCGGTGATGCGTGCCACCGGCGAACGGGCAATCTGGTCGGTGGCCACGCACCAGCTGTAAAACGCCGCGAGCGAGACGAGCGCACGGTTGATCGTCGTGTTCGCCGTGCCCGCGTCCTGCCGTGCCTGCATCCAGGCCAGGATGTCGGCCTCGCTAAGCAGATCCGGCGCAAACGCCAGCGACCGGCGCTGTTCCCACCAGCGGGTAATACCGGCGAGATCGGCGCGGGCGGCGCGCACGCTCGCCGTGCTGGGAAGGCGGCCGCGCGCGTTGGGAGTGCGGGTCAGGTGGTCGAGGTAGCGGTCGAGCGGCATCAGTGAGCCTCCTGCATATTATCGTGCGTTGGATTGTCGCCGATCTGGGATGGTTTGTCAACGTGTTATCGTGCGTAAACCGGGGTTGGCGGGGCGTTGAACGCACGATATGGGGGCTTATCGTGCGTTACTCTCCATCAAGGCCATGACCCGACATTGATGTCACCAGCCACATTACACGATTTCGTATGCAGCTGGAAGCGCACCAGCACGGGTGTTGCCACGCGAGAGCCATGTCAGGCAGTCTAGCAGGTCGATGGAACCGCCATACCTTTGCTTTTTGCCAGATAAGATCGGAGATTCAGCGCGACACAGGGGATTGCCGATGGCATACGGCTGGGGTACGTGGTGACATGTGAGCAGAACATCCGAGATAAACCAACTTATATGGGAACTCCGTGAGTCTAGGCATGAGCGGAGAGTTGGACGGTTTACACGGTTTCGTGTAATGTGGCAGGTGACACGAATGTCGGGTCAGGGCCATCAACACGCGGCGCGTACACAACGGGGGTGATCACGGTCGATCCGCGAGTGCGGGACGCCCGTCGTGACACCAGCTATGCATCATCTTCGCGCGCAGCGGCAATCTGCGCCGCACGTTCCCGGCAGTGCGCCGCCACCGTGAGCCATGGCGAATCTTCGTGCTCGCCGTCAGCAAAGTATACGGCGCGTTCGTCGAGGAAAGCGATGATTTGCGCGCGATCGACGGCGGGGTCATCAAGTGCTTCGGCGACCGCAGCATCGATCTGCGCACGTGCTTCGGCTACGCGCGCT
>JAYUYF010000517.1:0-3661 GCA_043752605.1 Roseiflexaceae bacterium | reverse complement strand
TCTGGTATGTCGATTACTACGGTATCATGACCCTCGAGGTCAACACCGCCGCCGTACAGAACGTCCCCGAGGACTGGTCGGATCTGCTCAAGCCGGAGTACAAGGGTATGGTTGCGCTCGCGGGTGACCCGACGGCCTCGGGCCAGGGTATCAACGCAGTGTGGGCCACGGCGTTTGGCAACGGCGGATCGGTCGATGACCCGATGCCGGGCCTCGAGTTCTTCAAGAAGCTCAACGAAGTGGGTAACTTTGTGCCGGTGGTAGCCAAGCCGGCCACGATTGCCAGCGGCGAGACGCCGATCGCGCTGCGCTGGAACTACAACGCGCAGTCGAACCGCGACGCGACCGCCGGCAACCCCGAGATCGCCGTGATCGTGCCAAAAAGCGGTACGCTCGCCGGTGGCTACGTGCAGGCGATCAATGCCTACTCACCGCGCCCGCACGCCGCCCGCCTCTGGATGGAGTTCCTCTATTCGGACGAAGGTCAGGCGATCTGGCTCAAGGGCTACGCCAATCCGGTGCGCTTCGACGACATGAAGGCGCGCGGGGTCATCTCGGCCGACCTGATGGCAAAGCTGCCGGCCAGCACCGCGCCAGTGGCCTTCCCGACCGTGGCGCAGACCAACGCCGCGCTCGAGAAGATCAAGACCGGCTGGCCGACCGTCGTTGGTGCCAAGCTGCAGTAATCGCGGCTGCACGCCCGGCCGCCGCATTGCGGCGGCCGGGCTGCGTTTGCACAACAGGGGATGGTGAACTCCGTGGCCGAACAGATCCAGACCCGGCCGGTTACCGCCGCGCCGCGCGCCGCCTGGTTGCCGCGCCCCGCGTGGTCGTGGTTGGCGGTCGTGCCATTTTTTGCGGCAGTCGCCGCCTTCATGGGCTACCCGGCGCTCTCGATCATCACGCGTACCTTTACCGATGAGCGCGGCGTGCCAACGCTCGCCAACATCGCGGCGCTGAACGAAGAACTGGTGATCAATTCGTACGTCTTCACGCTCCAGTTGAGCATCGTCACCGCGCTCGGTGGCGGGGTGCTCGGGCTGCTGATTGCGTACGCGATCACGGTCGGCGGCTTGCCGCGCTGGATGCGCGATGCCGTCTCGACCTTCTCGGGTGTGGCCTCAAACTTTGCCGGTGTGCCACTCGCATTTGCCTTTATCGCCACGATGGGCAACCTCGGTCTGATCAACGTGCTGCTGCGGCAGATCAGCCCCGACTTCTCGCTGCGCGGTTTTGGTTTCAACCTGTACAGCTTTACCGGGCTTGCGCTGGCGTATATCTATTTTCAAATCCCGCTGATGGTGCTGCTGATCGCGCCCGCGCTCGACGGCTTGCGTAACGAGTGGCGCGAGGCCGCCGAAAGTATGGGCGCGAGTGCGACGTACTACTGGACGCGCGTGGCGTTGCCGATTTTGCTGCCCTCGATCATTGGTGCGGTGGCGCTGTTGTTTGGTAATGCGTTTGGCGCGCATGCGACGGCCTTCGCGCTCACGGGTGGCGGCAGTTCGGTCAAGGTGATCACGATCCTGATCGGTGCGCAGCTCGCCAGCGATGCGCTCACCAATCCCGGTCTGGGCGCGGCGCTCGCATTTGGCATGATTGTGATTATGGTGATAACCGTGGCGATCTATAGCTACTGCCGTGGGATCGCCGAACGCTGGATGAAACGTTGATGCGACGTACAACACCACTGGCGTGGCTCTGGCTGGGGCTCGGCATGGTCTACATGATCGTGCCGCTGTTTGCCACCACGCTCTTCTCGCTGCAAGCGCAGAAGGATACGCTGAGTCTGCTCGCGTACCAGAATATTCTCGCCGGACCGGAGTTCTTTTCGAGCTTCGCCTTTTCGTTTCAAACCGCGCTGCTCGTGATTGCGATCAGCGTGTTGTTGCTGGTGCCGACCGCCTACTGGGTACAATTGCGGATGCCGCGCTTACAGCCGGTGATCGAGTTGCTTACACTGCTGCCGATTGTCATTCCGGCTGTCGTGCTCGTATTTGCGCTAATTCGCAGCTATAACCGCACGCCGCTGACGGATAGCCGCGAAGGTACGTATGTGTTGCTGGTCGGCGCGTATGTGATGCTGGCATTCCCGTTTATCTATCGCTCGGTAGATATTGGACTACGCGCGATCAATGTACGCACGCTGACCGAAGCCGCGCAGAGCCTGGGTGCTGAATGGTACACCGTGCTGGCGCGTGTGATTCTACCAAATATTCTGGTAGCGGTGCTCAGTGGCGCATTTGTGACGTTTGCGATCGTGATGGGCGAATTTACGATTGCTGCATTGCTCTCACAACCCGCATTCGGACCGTATATGCACCGGCTCAGCCTGCGGCGCGTGTACGAACCTTCAGCGGTGGCGGTGATGAGCTTTGTGCTGACATGGGCCGCGATCGCCGTACTCCAGGTGATAAGCCGCCGTGGCTCAGCCGCCACACAAGTACTGGGGCGATGATATGGCCTATCTCGAATTGACCAACATCCAGAAGCGCTTCGCCGATTCGGTGGCTGTCGAGAACTTCACCTTGCAGATCGACCGGGGCGAATTTGTGTCGTTCCTCGGGCCAAGCGGCTGTGGCAAGACGACCACATTGCGCATGGTGGCGGGCTTCGAGACACCCACATCCGGCACGATCGTGATCGACGGTGTAAACGTGACCGGGTTGCGGCCAAGCAAGCGCAATATCGGCATGGTGTTCCAGCAATATGCGTTGTTCCCCAATATGAATGTCGCAGATAACATTGGCTTCGGGCTGCGCGTCGCTGGTCGGCCGGCGGCCGAGATCCACGCGCGTGTGGCCGAGATGCTCGATATCATTCGCATGACCGAGTTTGCGAAGCGCTCCCCGGTGCAACTCTCGGGTGGCCAGCAGCAACGCGTGGCGCTCGCGCGCGCGCTGGCGATGCAGCCGCGTGTGCTGCTGCTCGATGAGCCGCTCTCGGCGCTCGATGCCAAGATCCGCGTGACGCTACGCGACGAGATCCGCGCCATCCAGCGGCGGCTGGCGATCACAACGATCTATGTGACGCATGATCAAGAAGAGGCGATGGCGGTCTCCGACCGGATTGTGGTGATGAGCCGCGGCCAGATCGAGCAGGTAGGCCCGCCCGCAACGATCTATAATTTCCCACGCACGAGCTTTGTCGCGACGTTTGTTGGCCAGCTCAACCAGCTGCAGGCCACCGTGCTCGACCCGGCGCAGGGGCGGGTGGCGGTCGAGGGGCAGCCAATTGTGGTGGCAACCACGCTCGATGACCGTACGCTTGGTGAGCCGCTGCAGGTCGCGCTGCGACCCGAGGTTGTCTCGATCAACGATGCGAGCGACACGAGCGAGAACCAGCTGCAGGGTACGGTCGAAGAGGTCACGTTTCTGGGGCCGCTGGTACGGCTGCACGTGCGCGTCGGCGCGCAGGTATTACGGGTCGATCGGTTCAACGGCCCGCAGGTGCAGGTGCCCGTCCACGGTGCCAGCGTCGTGTTGCGGTTTGCCCCGGCCAGTTGTTTGGTGATGGCGGATGATGGTGTCGTGGCGTAGGGGCGGCAGGATCTCGTAGGGGGGCGGGCCAGATCCCGTAGGGGCAAAGCATTTTGCATGTCTGCAAGCCGACATGCAAAATGCTTTGCCCGTACATATCCCCCGCCGCCCCGCCCCACCCC
>JAYUYF010000516.1:0-3661 GCA_043752605.1 Roseiflexaceae bacterium | reverse complement strand
CCTACAGCCGCGAACTGGCCGAGGCGCAGATCATCCAGGATGTCGCGTGGAACGAAGTCTACAAGCTGCCGACGGTCAAGATCTCGCAGGTGCCGACCGCGCTACGGCTGACGGACGTGCAGTGGCCGGCCTACCGCGAGGCGGGGACGTGGACCGAGCGTTTCGATGCCGGGCCGATCATCACGGCGGTGCCGTGGCTCTGGTGGCTGCTGGCGGTCGAATTGCTGGCGCTGGCGGTCTGGCCGATCCTGTTTCGTGTGCTGCCGCACCTGCCGGATCGCGGGTTTTCTCTGGCAAAAACGATCGGGCTGCTGCTGGCGGCCTACCTCGTATGGCTCGGTGGTAGCCTCGGCGCGCGGGACGATGGCGTACCGCTGCTGCCATTTGGCAACCCGGCAGTGCGCGGTGTGGCGCTCGCGCTGCTGGCGCTGGGCGGGCTGCTGGCGCTGGCGCAGCGCGATGACCTGGCCGCATTTGCGCGCCGCCGCCGCACGGCGCTGCTGACCGGGCAGGGGCTGTTCCTCGGTGTCTTCCTGCTGTTTGTGCTCTTCCGCGCGTTCAATCCCGACCTGTGGCACCCGGCGCGCGGCGGCGAGAAGCCGATGGATCTGGCGTACCTGACGGCGGTGATGAAGAGCCCGGCCTTCCCGCCCTATGACCCGTGGTTTGCCGGTGGCTACCTGAATTACTACTACTTTGGCTTTGTGCTGGTGAGCATCCCGGCGCTGCTGATCGGCCTCGCACCCGCCGTGGCCTACAACCTGGCCGTGCCGACGATCGCGGCGCTGACGGCGCTGGGCGCATGGGGGGTGGCCTATAATCTGCTGGCACCACGGCTGCCGCGCCGGGCGCAGTGGCAGGGCTGGTGGCCGGGCGTGCTGCGGCGGCGGCGCGAGGGGCGCGCGCTGCTGGCGGGCGTGATGGCGCTGCTATTTGTCGTATTCTCGGGTAACCTGGCGCAGGCGCTCTGGCAGCTGCCGGGTACGGCCGAGCGCAACACTGATTTTAGCCCTGAATGTCAGGCCGCGATCAGCTATGCGGCGCAACAGGTCTGCAAAGGCCGGATCGACTGGGCCTTCTGGGATGCGACGCGGCTGGTCGCGATGGCGACTGGCGGCGGTGAGATCAGCGAGTTCCCGTTCTTTACCTTCCTGTTTGCCGATCTGCACGCGCATATGATCGCGATGCCGCTGGCGCTGGCCGCGCTGGGCTTTGGCGTGGCGGCGGCGCGCACGCGGATGCGCGCGATCTGGCGGCTGGTGCCCTGGTTTGCGTTGCTGACGGGGGCGCTATATGCCACCAACACCTGGGATTACCCCGTCGCGCTGGTGCTGGCGCTGGCGGCGCTGGCGGTGCCCGCCTGGCGGGCGCTGCGCCGCGGTGCTGCGGCTACACCAGTTGTCCTGGGCTGGCTGGCGGCGGCGGGTGCGACGCTGGTGCTGGGGACGCTGTTGTTTGCACCGTTCCGCAGCAGCTTTGCCACCGATTATGCCGGGTTCCTACCGTGGACCGGCGAGCGCACGCCGGCCGCGCAGGCGCTGCTGGTCTACGGGCTCTGGATATTCCTGGGGGTGAGCGGCGGGCTGTGGCTGTATGTACGCAGCGGGCGCGTGCCCGTACGCGCGGCGCTGGCGATCGGCGGCGTGTTGCTGCTGGCCGCGCTCGGCTCGCTTGCGCTCGGGCTTGGTGCGTTGTTGCTGTTTCTGGCGTTGGCGCTGCTGGCCACGTTCATGCTCGCCGATCTGGTTACGCGGCCGGGTGTGCGCGGCGCGGCTGCGCCGACGACGGTGCTGGCGGTGGGTTGGGCGGCGGCCGCGATCGGCATCCCGTTCGTGACCGAGCTGATCGTCGCCAAAGGCGATATCGGGCGGCTCAATACGGTCTTCAAGCTGGGGCTGGCGAGCTGGCTACTGTGTGGTGTGGTGGGCGGGATCGTGTTTGCCCAGCTCTGGCACGCGCGCCGCATGCGAATCTGGCGTGTGCCCGCTACGCTGCTGGTGGCGGCCAGCCTGGTCTACCCGCTGACCGCCACGCCGGTGCGACTGGCCGATCGGTTTGATGCGACAATCGCGCCAACGCTCGATGGCACGGCGTTTTTGACCTCGGAGCAGGCGCGCTGGAGCGAGAACGGCATCGACTTCACCTTTGCCGAAGATGCGCAGGCGATCGACTGGCTGCGCGCCAATGTGCGCGGCACGCCGATCCTGCTCGAAGCGCACGCCGAGGCGTACCGCTGGGCCGGGCGCTACGCGATCCAGACCGGGTTGCCGACGCTGATCGGCTGGCCGTGGCATCAGACCCAGCAGCGCAGCGTGGCCAATGTCGACCCGATCCTCGCCAGCCGCCAGCAACTGGTGCGCGATCTGTATACCACGCTGCCCGCTGACGAAATTCTGCCCAGCTTGCAGCTCTACGGCGTCGAATATGTCGTCGTCGGGCGGCTCGAAACCGCGCAGTACGGCCCACTGGCGGCGGTGCGCTTTGCCGAGTTGGCGCGCCAGAACCAGATCAGCGAGCTGTTCCGCACGGGTGAGACCGCGATCTATCAGATACCGCGTGGCGACCGCGCGCCGGGTGTGCTGACGCTCGACCTGCCGATTGTGCACCCCGCCAACGCGCCCGCGCCGGCCTCGATGCTGCCGATCCGCGTCGGCCAGTTGTCCGCGCTGAGCACGCCGGGTTGGAACACGCTGGCCGCGAACCCGCTGGTGGCGATCGCGATCTGGTTGCTGGTCTGGTATATCCTCGGTCTGCTCGGTCTGCCGCTGGCCGCGCTGGTGTTTCCCCGCGCGCGCGATGCGGGCTGGGGCGCGGCGCGCGTGCTGGCACTGCTGGTGCTGGGCTACCTGGTCTGGCTGCCGGTGAGCGGCCGGATCCTCCAGTACGACAGCGGGGGTGTACTCTGGGGGCTGGCCGGCGCGGTGGGTGTGGCGGCGCTGGCGCTGACGCAGCTGCGCGGCGATGATGGCAGTGTGGGGATCGCGGCACTGCGCGCGCGGCTGCGCGCATCGCGCGCGGGGATGATTACTTCAGAGGCGATCTTCCTCGTCGGCTTTGCCGTGATGGTCGCAATTCGCATGCTCAACCCCGACCTGTGGCACCCGAGCTGGGGCGGCGAGAAACCGTTTGAGTTTGGCTTCTTCAACGCCGTGTTGCGCTCGCCCGTGATGCCGCCGTATAACCCGTTCTACAGCGACGGCACGATTAACTATTACTACTACGGCTTCTTCCTGGTGTCGCTGCCGGTGAAACTGACCGGTATCGCGCCTGCGATCGCCTATAACCTGATCGTGCCAACCCTGTTTGGCCTGACGGCGACGGGTGTCTACACGCTGGCGCGGCGGCTGAGCGGGCGAATATGGGCGGCGGCGGTCACGGTGGCGCTGGCGATGCTGGCGGGCAATCCGGCCGCGCTGCTGGGCGGCGGCTGGTCGCGCGGGGCGGGCGCGGCGCTGGAGGCGCTGCGCGAAGGTCTGCCGGGTGCGGGTGAGCGGCTGGGCGACTGGTTTATCGGCCCGACGCGCGTGATCGAGCGTACGATCAACGAATTCCCGTATTTTACGTTCCTGTTCGCCGACATGCACCCGCACATGATTGCGCTGGCACCGGCGCTGCTGCTGCTGGCGCTGGCCTACGCGATGTTTGCCGAGCGCGACGTGCC
>JAYUYF010000515.1:0-3666 GCA_043752605.1 Roseiflexaceae bacterium | reverse complement strand
CATCAGGTGCGCCCGCGAGCGTACGCACCAGCACCGGCGCAGCGGCCGGGTCACCAGCACTGGTCCAGGGGAGCGTCAGATGCGCCAGATCATCGAGTGTGCTGGCGAAGACCCACGGCCGGAAGGCGGCGCGTTCGGCGCGCACGCCGCCAGCGACCCGCCGCCAGACCAGCGCGCGCCCATCGCCGCTGGCATACACCGACACAATGCCGGGTGTGGGATCCCAGCCAAACAGCCAGGCATCGCCCGGATCATCAGCGCGGGACATCGACGCGCGCCAGTAATCGTGCGATCGCGATATCGGCCGTCAGCCCCTCGACCTCGGCCTCGGGCCGTAGGATGAGCCGATGGCGATAGACCGGGCGCACCAGAACTTTGATATCGTCGGGCGTCGCATAATTGCGATCTTCCATCGCCGCGCGTGTCTTGGCGGCGCGCAGCAACGCGACCGAGGCGCGCGGGCTGGCACCCAGCAGCAGATCGGGGCCGCTGCGGCTGGCGCGCGCGATCTGGCCGATATAATTGAGCAAGCCATCTTCCACGCGCACCTGCGCGATCTCGGCGCGGCAGGCCACCAGCGCGGCGGGATCGACCACCGGGCGCAGGTTGCTGGCGGCCAGATCACGCGCATCAAATCCATGATGATGGCGGCGCAACATCTCGAACTCGGCCTCGGCGGCGGGGTACTCGACCGGTACCTTGAACAGAAAGCGGTCGAGTTGTGCCTCGGGCAGCGGGTAGGTGCCCTCATACTCGACCGGGTTCTGGGTCGCGATCACAAAGAACGGGTCGGGCAGCGGCATACGCTGGCCGTCGATTGTCACCTGGCGCTCCTCCATCGCCTCGAGCAGCGCGCTCTGGGTTTTGGCGGGTGCGCGGTTGATCTCATCGCCGAGCAGCACACTGGTAAAAATTGGGCCGGCGCGCAGGCGAAACGTACTGCTCCCCTGCTCGAACACCTGTGTGCCGATCACATCTGAGGGCATCAGATCGGGCGTAAACTGGACGCGCTTGAACTCGGCCTGCACCAGCGCCGCGATCGTCCGTGCCATCAACGTCTTGGCCGTGCCGGGCGCACCTTCGAGCAACACGTGGCCGCCGGTCAGCAGCGCGTTGATGATTAAATCAAACGCCGCTTCCTGGCCGACCAGCACCTTCGCCGCCTCGGCGCGCAACTGCGCCGCAATTTCTGCTACCTGCATATCTGCCCCTGTCGTATCGAGTGATTGTTTACTCCGAGACGTGCGGCCTACGGTGGCCCTGGCTGATCCAGCGTCGCGCGCCAGCGTGCAACACGCAGACCGAGATCGCCACCGGCGCGCGCATTGTGTTTGCGTGTATACAAGAGCGTCATCCAGATCGGCATCAGCGGCACCACCAGGATGAAACCGATCAGCCAGGCGACGGCCACAATTGCCTGGTTGAGCAACGACGTACTGAGTGTATCGACCAGTGGAATAACAGCAAAGATCCCAATCGAGACCATTGCGATCGCGATCATGATCGCATAGACGGTGCCCGTGAGCAGCCAGACAATCAAATTGTAGCCGATCCGGTGGGTAGTGGTATCGACACCACGGCCAAACAACTGACCGCCGGGAATATCTTCGAGTGCCCAGGGTTGCAGCGCGTGGAACAATGCTGCTGCCGCCGCACCGCTGATCGCCGCGCTGAGCGTGTAGCTGCCGCCGAGCGTCACCGTAGCTGAGAGCCCGGCAAACGCGCCACCGACATTCGCGAAGATGCCGATCGCGCTCAGCCCGGCGATCCAGACAATACAGAAGAACAACGTCGAGAATGCCGACGCGATCAGCTGGATGACCAGCATGTAGAGCACCGTGAAGCAACCCATACCGAGCGCACGCGGCGCGGGCATGCCAAACGTCGCACGGATGCGAATGGGCTCACCTGCCACGGCCATGCGGGTGGCGCGCGCCAGCATAATCACCCACATGTTGAGCGCCGGGATCATCAGCATCAGCGTGACGACGCCGAGCACGAACGCCAGCCAGCCGTTGTCGGCGATCGCCACGATCAACAGGATCGCCAGCGCGAACGGGACGATCCAGATCAGCGTGATGATCAGGTAGCGTGCGACATTGCCGCGGTAGATCGCGACGCCATCATCGAGGATCGCCAGTGCATCCGCCATCCGTGCGTTGCCGGGGCTGCGTGCGCGTGGGGTGCTCATACCGTGATCCTATTCTTCGAAGCGCGCAAAGCGCGCTGCAAATGCGTCTGCTTCGCCGACGGTGTGCATGAGCGCTTGCTCATCGGCGGGATTGCGCAGGCGGGCCAGAATAGCCACCAGATCGCTTTCGCGATAGCGCTGAAAGCGGGATAACTCACGCACAAAATCCTGGTCGTCGAGCGCGGGATTGACGGCGTACGGGCGCGCCAGCCGCCGTTTGAGCCGCTGGTGCTCGTGTGCGGCGACAAACGCACGCTTACTGCCACGGCGCAGCAGATCGGCAACGCTGCTGAGATATTCGGTGGCCGGGCGCGCGGCGCTGGCACCGGTGGCGGCGATCGGCGGCCCGAGGCGGCGGCTGCTGAGCAGCAAAAACCCGGCTACCGTGAGCAGCGCGTACAACCCGGCGCGGCCCCAGATCGTATCGGCCGTGCGCGCACCCGTAGCTGGCGCGCTGGCGCGGCCCTGGTGGTACTCGTCGAACAGCACCCGCTCGCCGGGGCGCAGCCGCCGCAGCAGATTTTGCACCAGTGCCGCGTTCTCTGGATCGCGCAGGCCGATATTACTGAAGGGATACGCGCTGGATGCCAGAAAGATGATACCCGCGCCGCGCGGGATCATGCCGAGCACCGGCTCGCCCGCCGCCCCCATGATCGGCACAAACGCCGGGTCATCGACGATCAGATAGCGGCCAGCCTCGACCGTTGCGCTGCGCACGGGCGGGTTGGTGAACACGGGTTGCATCGGCTCGCTGCGGGTGACAATTTCCGTATCGGTGTAGACCGCGATCGTCGCGTCGAGCCCATCGAGCAGCGCGCGCGAGGCGCTACTAAAAGATGGTGTATCGTCAGCGAAGATCAGCGTTCCCCCGGCAGTCACCCAGTCCAGCGTAGCAGCGGCCGCATCTGCGGAGATCGGGTCGATCGGATTGATGATCAGCAGCGCGTGGTCGGTCTCGCCGGGCACAAACGCGCGATACTCGAGCCGGTCGGCATCGTAGCCGAGCGCATCGACCCACAGATAGAGCGCGAGCAGCCCTTCATCCGTGCGCGCATAGCTCGACGCGCCGGTTTCGCCGCGATCCTCGTTGGTGCGGATCGTCAGCGCGGCCGCACCGATCAGCAACGCCAGCAGCAGCACAATCGGCAGGATATCGCGCAGACGGCGGATCAACGCGGGCCTCCGAGCGCCTCGACGCGCGCGCGGTACTCGGCGAAGGCGGCAGCATCGAGCGGCAGATCACCATACCAGACGCGGTCAAAGGTCTCAACCACCGGTGCGAGCTGGGCGCGCAGCGCGGGCCGGTCGTGCAGGCGTTCGAGGTGTTCGCGGTTGGTGAGCGCGCGGTCGTAACGCAGCAGATCGCGCTCATCGAGCCGCAGCAGGGCGGCAAGATAGAGCATCCGCATTGCGGTACGAAAATCGCCCAGCGCCGCCTCATCGCTGGCGCGCGCGAGCGCCTCCTGCGAGGTGGG